>CAYRPP010000185.1:0-4192 GCA_964426115.1 uncultured Lentisphaerales bacterium
GCGGACGCATCGCGGCCTTCGAGGTGCTCGTGGTCAACGTCCCGGTCGCCGCGCATATCCGCGAGGGCAAGACCTACATGATCCCCTCCGTCATGCAGACCAGCCGCAACTTAGGCATGCAGACCTTCAGCGAGGAACTGACCAACCTGGTGCTCAGAGGCAAGATCACCGTCGAGGAGGCCTACATCAAGGCCGTCAACAAGGAGGACATGCGCGTGACGCTGGAGAACCACGGCCTGACTCTAGACTTCCTGGACGCCGACCGGCCGGCGCCTGTCGACCGCACCGAGGAGGTGCGGACGACGCTGGCCGAACTGCGCGAGAGCCTCAAGACCTCGCCGGACGACCCGAACGTGCTGAACGACCTGGCCTGGACGCTCGCCACCACGCCAGTAGACTCCCTGCGCAACGGACGCGAGGCGGTGAGGCTGGCGGAGCGCGCCGTGAAGCTGACCAGGGGCCAGGAGGCGGGTGCGCTCGACACGCTCGGCGTGGCCTACGCCGAGTCGGGCTCCTTCCGGCGCGCCGCGGAATACACCCAGCAGGCGCTGGCGATGGCGCGGGCCAAGAAACTCGAGGCGATGATCGGCCCCCTGACCATGCGCCTGAAGCGCTTCACTCTCGAGCAGCCCTTCCGCGACGAATAGGACGGCTTGGCAGCCGCTTAGCGCATACGGCGTGCGAGCGCGGCGAGACGCCGCGGGAGCTCCGTGTAGGGAAAGAGCCGCTGGTAGCTCAGCAGCCCGGAGAGCGCCGAGGCCATGACATGCTCGCCGCGCTCCTCCATGATCGAGACGGGATTGAGCCCGCCGATGACCACGGCGCCGCAGCAACCCTCGCTGGCCGGGATGCCCAGGAGCTCGCAGCCCGGCGCGCCCATGCGGTAGAAGCCGCCCAGCCCCGCGGCATCCGTCTTGGCGGCGAGGCGCCGGGCGGGTTCGGCCGCGCCGGCCGGCAGTTCGCGGAAGCTCGCGCCGATAAGGCCATTGCCGGTGCGGATGGCGCCGCGGTAGCTCGTAAAGCCGCCGCGGATGAAGATCACGAGCGGATCGAGGCTGGTGCCCCGGTAGTCGATGGCCTCGGCAAAGCGGACGGGATTGCCGTCCTGCAGTTCCAGCAGCCCGCCGTACTTCGACTGCACGGGAATGCCATGCTGCAGCAGGATCCCGTTGAGGGTGATCGAGCAGACCGTGCAGAAGCCAATCATGCGGTTGGGCACGTCGATCTCGCCGATGCGCTCGCCGGGCTCCGCCAGGGCGACGAGCTGCCCCATGCCGTATCCCTTGGCGAAGACGGATGAAATCTCGCCCAGCGCGCCGCGGAGCTGGTCGGGCGTGCAGAGGGTGGTGTTGACGACCACCTCGCCGTCGCGCCGGTCCAGGTCGAAGGTCATCGCGTAGGTCATGGCGTCGATCTTGGACGAGAGAAACCCGATGCGCTCGTGCGTGCGCGACAGATGCAGTTCCGCCAGGCCCGCCTCCGAGAGCCGCCGTCCGCGTCGGCCGAGGCTGAGCGTCACTCCCTGCTGGTCCATCTCCTGAAGGTCGAGCCTGATGGTGCGCTCGCTCACATCGAGCCCGCGCAGGTTGAGCTCGAAGGCGATGTCGTGGCTGATCACGGGGCGCTCGTGCTGCCTGAGGACTTCGAGGATCGCCAGTCGGCGCCGCTTGAATTTGCCGTTCATCTCTCTGCATGCCTCCGGTTCCGGCCCGGATCCGGACCGTGCAAGCGGACAATAGCATATGCACTCCCGGCGGCGCTAGCTAGAGCCGCACGAGCACGGAATACTGGTAGGTGAGCGTTCGCTCCTCGCCTGGCTTGAGCAGGAGCGTCCAGCGCATCTGCTGCCGCTTGTTGATGCTGAAGACGCTGCTGCCCAGGACGCGGCGCTCGTCCGGCTCCGTTGCCGCGGAGATAAACTCGCCGGAGAATCCAAGATTGACGATCAGCTTGACTTCGTTTCCGCGGTAGTTGCGGACGCGCAGCTTACCGTCGACTACGGGGTTATCGTATGTATTCCCGGCAATATGCACGCGCTCGCGGCGCTCGCCGGAGTCGGTCTCGGTACAGTCGCCCGACACGCTGAGCGCCTGGGTGATCCGGGCGGAGGTTCGCTGGCCCGGGTTCGACCAGAACATCGTGGACTGTCCGAGAATCCGGCCGTCTTCAACCACCGCGACCGGTGCCGTGGTCATCGGCGAATCGAGGGGATTGGCGAACTGGACGACGTCCCAGAACTCGTCCTGCCGATCATCGCGCCGCTGCAGGCAGCCATATCCGTCGCGGCGGTCGGTCACCGTCCAGTCGACCACGCGCTCGTACCCCGTCTCCGCCTCGGCCAGCGGCAGAAACAGCGACTCGCCCGCGTCCATGGTGAGCTTGCCGATCGCCCGGTAGTGGATGTCGGATGACGCGCCCGCCTCCGCCACGTCGATGAACGGGAGCCCGCTTCCCCCCGCCGGATCCAGGGTGTTAAACATGATAACCTGCTGGGTGACGACAGGATCGCCGCCGCGTCCGCTGCCCTTGCTGGAGAGGCTGCGGAAGAAGGACGCGAGCGTCGTGCCCGGCGACATCAAGCCCTCGACGCGGGCGAACTCGATGTTGGGGAACCCCGATATCAGGTTCACCTCGGCGTTGCGGAACGCCTCCAACTCGTTGCGCACCATGGCGGCCAGCGCAAGGCGCATGCGCGTGGCGTCGAGCAGCTCGATGCGGTACGACGGCGCCCAGCTTGCGCCCTGCGCCATGTAGGAGAGCCCGAACGGCTTGGTCGCCCCTTCCACAAGCAGGCCTTCCACCATGGCGGTCGCGCGCATGTTGATGCCGTCGGAACGGATGCCGTCGATAATCCCGGTCGGCACGCGCACCATAATGCCGCCCTCCGTCAGCAGGTGCAGGTGGCCGCTGTCGCGCGCGGTATCGCCGTCGGCCGGCACTCCGCCGCGGAAAGCGCTCCAGGGCATGGCGCTGCCCAGGCGGTGGGAGCCCGGCGGTTCGTCCAGGCCATATTCGCGGCTCCAAGCGCGCGCGGCTGTTCCGGACGCGATCCCGATAACGGTTCCGGCCAGTTCCTCGACCTCGGTTCCCGACTCGCGCGCGATATAGAGGGTATGCGCCTTCTCGGCCGCTGCCTTCTGCAGCAGACTCCCGACCGGCGCCCGGAGGGAAAGCGTGACGCGGCGGCCATCGTAGGCGGCCGTGAGATCGGCCCATGGATTGTCCTGCGCGCCGGGCGTCGCCAACGGGCGCTTGCGGGTCCTGACTTTCAGGGGCTCGCGCGTGTCGGCCCATAGGGTTCCGTGCGCATGCCGCACCGTGCCCGGCAGGAAGAATGCGCTGCCGCCGGCCGGCGGCGCGACCCGCCGCGTAACGGTGACCGTGCCGTTCTTGAAGAGGCCGAGCGCGACGATCGGCGCGGCGGCCTCGGGATGCGTCTCCTCGGCCAGGGAGGCGGCAGGGAGGCCGCCACAGAACGCCGCGACGCATGCTGTCGCGGCCATCAACCGGATAATGTTCATGATCATTCTCCTTGCTGTTGACTGACTCCTGCCGCCTTCCGTGGGCGACAGGTAAATCAAAGCATATCGGGACGTGAGAGTTGTCATGCAATTGTAAATTTATTGACCATTGACGCGGATGGGACGCGGCCTTATGATGCCGCCGTTCTACAGGGAGACAGCGATGGCAGGCATTTTCATCAATTCCGACGCTTGGAACTTCTGGCTGGCCCCACCGGAGACGATGACGGCCGAAGGCATCCGCAAGGATGTCGACTTCTACACGGCGCGCGGCGGCGTGGAGGCGGTCTTCTACAACCTGAACTTCCAGCGGGCGCTCTTCGACAGCAAGGTCTTCACGCCGATCTGGAAGGACTGCACCGTTGATGCCGACGGCCACCTGCTCCTGCGCGGCAAACCGACCGACGACAGCTACCTGCGGCTGGTGCAGAATCCGCAGTTGCTCCTCAAAAACGTGCCCGACTTCATGCGGGTGCGCTATGAGGCGTGCCGCGAACGGGGCGTCGAGATGTGGCACAGCATGCGCATGAACGATATCCATTACACCCCGATGCAGACCGAGCACCTGCCGCAGCACGGCGACCTCTGGACGCAGCGCAAGGATCTGATCCGCGCATGGTACCGCCACACCTGGCGCGGCGACTGGCACGACAACGCCTTCGACTACGCGC
>CAYRPP010000186.1:0-4185 GCA_964426115.1 uncultured Lentisphaerales bacterium
GACGAGGCGATGCTGGTGGATCTGCAGCAGCAGTACAAGGGACACCTCAGCTTCAAATCCGAGCCGCTGCGCCACCCGGAGTCCTTCGCTATACTCGACACCTCGGGCAAAGTCCTCTATTCCGTCGGCGAGCATAAAAGTGCATAATGGGAGCCGGCGGCAGGAACCGGGAGGCGCGCCCGCGCCTCCCTTGAACGGGAAACTGGAAATGACAGCACGGAATAGAGCGTTCGGAATCATGTTCGCGGCGGCCGCCGGCCTGTGGGTCGGCGCGGGGAGCGCGGCGGAACTCATGCCCTCGCAGGCCGAGCGCGAGGCGCCGCTCGACATCACGGCCGACAACTTCACGGCCGCGCAGGAGGGCTGGGTCACGGCCGCGGGCAACGTCCGTGTGCGGCAAGGCGACACGCAGGTCACGGCCGACAGCATGCGCGTGAACCGCGAGACGGGCGAGATCATCGCCGAGGGCAACGTGATCCTGATCCGTCTCGGGCAGGCGGCCACGCGGACGGAGCGCCTGGTCTACAACTACAAGACCGGCGAGGGGCTCACGCCCGCGATCGACCTCCAGATCGGATCCTACAGCAACGGCGTCTTCCGCGTCATCGCCGATGAGGCCATGCGGCGGCCCGACGGCAGCTACAAGATGCAGGACACGATCGTCACCACCTGCTCCAACGCGCCCGGCCGCCTGCACTACCACGTGCGCGGACGCAGCGCCGAGATGCGGCCGGACGACTACGTGGCGCTCTCCGGCGTCTCGCCATGCTTCATGGGCGTGCCCTTCTTCTATTTACCCTACTGGCGCCGCGAACTCGACGAGCACTACGGCTGGCGCTTCGTGCCGGGCTACGAGTCCGACTGGGGCGCCTTCCTGCTCTCGACCTACAAGTTCCAGCTCATCGACTTCGGCGGCGCATTCAAGGACAGCCTCGACTCGCGGACGCACTTCGACTACCGCACCGAGCGCGGCGGGGCCATCGGCCAGGATCTGGCCTGGCACTTCGGTCCGCCCGATGCCGGCCACAAGGGCTTCGTCTCGGCCTACTACCTCGCCGACGACAAACCCATGGACGCGGACTGGGACCGCGACCCGAACCGCGACATCGTCGAGGACTCACGCTACCGCTTCACCTTCCGACACGACTCGGCCTTCTCGGAGCGCGACTTCCTGACCCTACGCACCAGCTTTTTGAGCGACAGTTACCTGCTGGAGGACTTTTACGAGGAGGAGTACCAGGATCTCGTGCAGCCCGACTCCTTCGCCGCCTACACCCACGCCGGCGACGGCTACAGCTTCGGCCTCAGCGCCTACCAGCGCGCCAATGACTTCTACGAGTCGATCAACCGCCTGCCCGAAGCCTGGTTCGACGTCTACCGCACCGACCTCGGCGGCTCGCGCCTCTACTACGAGAGCCAGACCCGCGGCGGCGGGCTCGAACGCGAGTTCGCCGACTACGACCATCCCTCGAACACCGTCGCCGAGGCCTACGACACCCTGCGGTTCGACACGCGCCACGCCGTCTACCTGCCCGGCACGCTACTGGGCTTCCTCAGCGTCGTGCCGCGCGCCGCCTACCGCGGCACCTACTACGGCGACACCTTCCAGGATCTGATGGATGCGCCTGGCGTCACCAACGGCGTCGCCATGCCCCTCGTGGACGACGGCGCCGGACTGCGCAACCTCTTCGAGCTGGGGCTCGAGACATCGTTCAAGGCCTTTGGCCTCTACGGCGACGCCAACGACCGTTTCCGCCATATTGTCGAGCCCTACGTCAACTACACCTTCGTTCCGGAACCCGACCTGCGGCCCTGGCAGCTCATGCAGTTCGACGATGTCGACACGCTCGACAAGCGGCACGACATGCGCTTCGGCACGCGCCACCAGATCCAGCGCCGCGTCGGTGACTCGGTCCGCGTCCTGCTGGACGCCGACATCTACGGAATATACGATATCGAGGATGCCCAGGACGAGTCGGGTCTGAGCACCATCGGCCTCAAGAGCCGTTTCCGCCCGGTCGACGGCATCCGCTTCCAGCTCGATGGCACCTACGATGTCGACCGTTCCGAAATCGACGAGGTCAACGCCTGGGTCACCCTCTGGAACAACGAGATCTGGGAGGCAGCCGGCGAGATGTTCTACCGCCCGGACAACAGCACGCTTTTTGCCGGCAGCCTGCTGTTCTCGCTCACCGACCACTGGACGTTCAACATCTACTCGCGCTACGAGGCCGAGACCGCGCGCCTCGAGGAACAGTCCGGATACATCCAGTACAACCTGGACTGCATCTCGTTCCGCCTGCGCGGCAGCTTCTATCCAGGCTTCACGCGCGACGACGGCACCGAGCGCGAGGACAAGTACCGCATCGCCTTCTACGCCTGGCTGCGCGCCTTCCCGTCGCCCCCGCGGGACCGGATGCGCGGCGCCCGCGACATCTAGGACAGTCAGTGGTGGTCGACATGCCGCGCCCTCTTGAAAATCGCTCCGCGCCGGAACGGCGCCGGGCCTTCTCGCTGATCGAGCTGCTCGTGGCGGTCTCGATCATGCTCATCCTGGCCGGGGCCGTGGCCGTCAACCTGATGCACGAACCGGGCAAGGCGCGCCAGGCGCGCGCCAAGAGCGACCTGGCCGCGTTCAAGACCGCCCTGCAGCTCTACCTGGACGACAACGGCGTCCTGCCGTCACAGCGCCAGGGACTGCAGGCCCTCGTCGAGCGCCCGGCTGCCGCACCCGTTCCCCTCCGCTGGCGCGCGGGCGGTTACCTGGACCGCGCGACGTTGCCGCGCGATCCCTGGAACAACGACTACCTCTACCTCGTGCCCGGCCGCGCCCGCGAACCCTTCGAGATCCTCTGCTACGGCGCCGACGGCCAGCAGGGCGGTGACGGCGCCAACGCCGACCTGAGCAGCTCCGCGCTGTGAATAGCATGCCGGGCGATGCGACAGAAGCCCGCGTCTGGCGCCAGGCACTGAAAAGGCTCTCGGACATCGAGGTGCGCTGGGACGAACTTTCAGCGCGACAGCGCGCACTGCTGGAGTGCCGCCACTGGATGGAGGAGCAAACGGACGTGCCCCGGCTGTGCCAGCTCGCCCGGCTGGTCGATCCTGCCGCCGACCGCGCCCGCCTTACGAGTGTGATCGTGCCCGTGGAGCGCGAGGCGGCACGGCGCCGCATAACCGATGTCCAGATTCTCGACCGCGATGCTCCGGCGGAGCAGCCGCCAGGACTTCGCATGCCGTTTACGCTGGTGGCCGACTCGCTGCGCTCGGCCTTCAACGTCGGCGGCCTCTTCCGCACCGCCGAGTGCTTCGGCGCCGAGGCCGTCTGGCTCTGTGGCTACTCGGCCACTCCGGAACATCCGCATGTCGCCGAGGCAGCGCTGGGCGCCGACCGCCTGATGCCCTGGCGCGCCTTTGCGCGCACCGCCGAGGCGATCGCCGAGTTGCGCTGCGCAGGCCGCGGCATTGTGGCCCTCGAGACCGTCGACGGCGCGGCCGGCTTGGACGACTTCGGCTGGCCCTTTCCCTGCGCCCTGCTGCTGGGCAACGAGCGCTTTGGCCTCGATCCGGCGCTCGTCCGCGAGGCCGATGCCCGCGTGCGCATCCCCGTCTTCGGACGCAAGAACTCGCTGAACGTCGTCAGCGCCGCCGCCATCGCCCTGCATGCGGCGCGCGGAGCGTGGGCGCTGGGCGGCCAGTCCCCCGCAAACCGCCCCCTGGACCATGGCCCCTGAGATCTCGATAACGGTTGACCTTCCTACTTCCCCTTTGGCTGACTCGTTTTCCTTTTCAGTAGCGAGACTTCCAGTGACAGATCGATCCATCGATCGGCGTCGTCGCCCAGGGGCTGCTGCAAATCCTGGCCGTTCTCGATCCTCGTCCTCGAATCTCCAATCAACCCCATATATCAACATTTCCAACTCTTAATCTTAATCCTAATCATAATCCCTCGCGTGCCGCGCCGTAGCCTATCGGCGAAGGCGGGTCCCCTCCGTCCACTGCGTCCACATCGTCCACTCCCAACTCCCCACTCACTCACTCCCACCGCCTCCTGCATCCCCGTTTCCATCCTTGCCACCACCCCCAGGTCGCGCTATCTTTCCCACTGTTCGTGTGAACGATGCTTTGCCCATGCTGCATGCCAGGATTCTGAATGTCCGACAAAGAAGCCACAGCGCGCATCAA
>CAYRPP010000187.1:0-4173 GCA_964426115.1 uncultured Lentisphaerales bacterium
GAGGGTCGGGGCCGGTAGCGACCCGGACACCTTGTTGCCATAGGCCGAGGTGGCGCAGGATGCGCTCGATCACCGCCTGTTCGTCGATCAACGACACAATCCGCATCTTACGGATGAGCTGTTAAATGGATTGGATTTGACTTTGTGTCGCGGATTTGACTTTTTGCCGCCGGCATACTATTTTTTTTGTCAAATGCTGGCGCTGGCATCCGGGTGCATGTCCGGATGCACAATGCTCATATGGCACACGTGGAGAAGGAAATGAAGAAGTCGCTTGCACTTGTCCTCGCTCTGCTTTCCGCCGCCGTGTTGCACGCCGAATGGGGCTTCAAGAGCTCAACTGTTATCACAAACGGCAACTGGGAGATCGGCGTCTCGGTCAAAAATGACGTCGACACCACGCTCACTAGCTATGTGGCGGGGTCGGGGACGCTCGATCTCCGCAAGTTCACCGAGGAGACCGGCTGCAAGGTCCGAAGTCTCGGCACGATTTTCAGATCTAACCCAGTTGTCTCGGAAATCATCCTAGCCGACGCAGATCTGACGACTCTCGCTAGCTACGGCTTCCAGAATTGCTATTCGCTCCAGAGCATAACGCCGTTTTTCCCCCTTCGGTCACGTTGATGGGCTCGTATGCGTTCCAAAACTGTACAAATCTTGTTGGAGATCTCGCAATCACCAACATGGCCAGTGTCAGCGCCGCGGCATTCACCAGCACCCGGATCACCTCCGCCCGACTCTGCGAGCAGCTTGTTTCATTGAACGGCGCTTTTAACGGCTGTTATTCCCTTACCAACGTCACCCCGTCATTCCCGCCAACGCTGGAGAGCATTGCTGGATACGCGTTTTACAATTGCACCAACCTTGCGGGCCGGTTCGTGTTATCGAACCAGAAGATCAGGTTATTGGGAAACTGTATTTTCGAAAACACCGCGATCGAGGATCTGACCATCCCGCAGTCGATCACCAATATCGCCTCATATTTTGCCAAGAACTGTAAAGCCCTTACCAACGTATCCGTCGCTTTGCAGGGGCGCGCCCCGGAACCCACGCCGTGCTACATCGGGTATCAAGCCTTCTACAACTGTCCGAAACTCGCGACGCTTGAACTTCCGTTCCCCGGATATGCAACCGGGCATGGAAACAATGTGCATATTGGAAGCTGCCCCAGTCTCAGGATGATACACATCTTTGGACCCGCGATTCCAAAAATTGCCATCTCGGGCTATACCAACTACGTGCTGCAGATTCTCTGCTCGCGGCAACAGGACAAGGCTGGCTGGGAGGCGCTCGCTACGCCGCTCACGGAGGATGATCGGCTGCGCGAGACCTACCCCGGCCCCAAGACCTTCGGCACTGACAATTCGACACTCATCACCCCGACCGCCTGGCTCGTATGGGCCAGCTCGCCCTACGACCGTGCGCCGACCACCATTTTCGTCCGATAATAAATTGGCTCCAGAGCACGGCGCGCGCCCAGCGACAAAGGGCGCGGGCGCGCGCCTGGTCATTGTTCCTGCTCCTTGAGCCAGCTCTCAAGCCGCACGCGTGAGGCCATGTCATCGGCCGACCGATCCACGCGCTGGCGACACGCGCCGACCGGAAACGCATCGCGCAGACGCCGCCGCACGAGATCGGCCGCCCGGGCGGCATAGCCGCCCGCCAGTCCGCCCCGCCGTGTCGCGGCGGGATACGTGTGCCGTATCTTGGCCGGCGGAATCAGGATCGCCCGGAGTCCCACCGCCGCGCGGCGCCACCAGGAGACCTGGCGGAACTCGCTCAGAAGCCGGGACATGGCCACCACCTGTCCGGCTTCGGGCAACGCCACCGCCAGGGCGGCGCGGCGCTCCGCCACGCAGGTCTCCAGCGGGCGCGTCCACGCCGCCAGCGACGGGGGCGGTTCCACGCCGCAGAGGTCATGGGCGACGCGCCAGACGAAGGGCGCCCGGAACCCGAGTCCCCAGGCGCGCGCCTCGGCGTCGAGCCCCGCCGCCGAGAGCTCCGCCGCGAAGCGCCGTCCCAGCAGCACGAGATCCAGATGGGCACGGGCGGGGAAGCGCCACTGGTGCGCCTGGAGATGGTAGGCCAGGTAGACCAGGTGCGCCGCCGGCGGCAGGAGCTGGACTTCGACACCCGAGATGCAGCCCGCCCCGGCCGCGTTCCAGAGACGCTCCAGATCCTGCTCCGGCGCCAGCCCGTGCGACGGATGCCAGAGCGCCCACTGTACCTCGACCCCGCAGCGCCATTGAGGGTGGATAAAGAGACGCTCCTTTCCCCACCCGCCGACACGGTTCTCCCGCGCGGCGGCATAGCCGAGCCCCTCCATGACGCGCTGGGCCGCGTCGATCTGCGCCGGACGCACGAGCAGGTCCATGTCGCTCATCGGGCGCTGGACGATGTCAGCATAGACGTGCTCCGCCAGCCAGATGCCCTTGATCGGCATGGCGGCGACGCCCGCCGCTCGCAGCGCCGCAAGCACGACGGCCCGCTGTTTCTGCATCCGGACCGCCGCCGCGACCCGGCTGCGCTGCAGCCGCACCCATTCCGGCAGGAGGGCCGCATCCGGGCCCTGCCCCGCGGGCCAGGCGGCGACGGCATCGAACAGGAAAGCGTCGAGCTGGTGGCGCCGGGCCAGTGGCAGCGTCCGCGCCCAGTTCACCGGCGGCCCTTCGACGGCATGGCCTTCGATCACGGCCCGCAGCACGCGCCGCAGATCGGCCACCGCCGTTCCGGAAACAAGGACTTCCTCCGATGATCCGCAGCTCATGGCCCCGCCGTCGCCGCGCCGGCCTCCGGAAAGAGCCGGGCTAGCTCGCCGCGCGCCCGCAGCAGCGCCTGCGCGTCGCCCTGCTCCAAGACCGCGCCATCGCGCAGCACGATCACGCGCCGCGCCCAGGCCAGCATCTCGGGGCGGTGGCTCACGACCAGCGCCGGGCGCCCCGCAGCCTCCTGCCGAAGCAGGCGGATTAGTTCCTGCTGCGTGCAGGCATCGAGCGCGCTGGTCGGCTCGTCGAGCACCAGCAGCGCCGTCTCGCGCAGCAGGGCGCGGGCCAGGGCCAGCCGCTGCCATTGTCCCATGCTCGGCTCGACACCCGGCCGCAGCCAGCGTCCCAGTGGAGTGTCGAGTCCCTGCGGCCACTGCCGCGCGACCGTGTCGAGCCCCACGCGCGCGGCGGCGGCGACGACGCGCCCGTCGGACGGAGAGCCCTGCGGATCGCCGATCCAGATGTTCTCGGCGGCGGTGAGCTGGTAGCGCCCGAAATCCTGAAGGAGCACGCCCACGCGCCGTCGCCAGGCGGTCGGATCGAGCTCGCGCAGGTCGATGCCGTCGACCAGGATGCGTCCGGAGTCAGGGTCGTAGAGGCGGCAGAGCAGCTTGACGAGCGTCGACTTGCCGGCGCCGTTGGCGCCCGCGACGGCCAGGCGCTCGCCCGCCGCGAGCGTGAAAGAGAGTTCCCGCAACACGGGGCGGCCGGTGCCGGGATAGGCGAAGCTGACGCGGTCGAAGACGATGCCCTGGCGCACCGCCGCCGGCGCCGGTCGGGGCGCGGGCGGCGCCGTCACGCGCGTCGGTTGCCGCAGGATCTCCTCGAAGGCCGTCAGGAAGAGGGCGGCCTGATGGAGGTCGACGATGGCGGCCACCAGGGCGCCGACCTGCGCCTGGCCGCGCTGCACGGCCTGGACATACATGACGAGCGCGCCGAGGGTCAGGGCGCCGGCCGCGAGGCGTCCGGTCATCCATACCAGCATGGCGGCGGCGACGGCCAGCGTTAGCAATTGCAGCAGCAGTTCCTCGCCGAGCACCCGGCGGCGCCAGACCAGGCGCGCCGCGCGCAGGCGCTCGCGGGCAGCGCCGAAACGTTCGCGGCAGAAGCCGCCGAAACCGTTCAGGCGCGCCTCGCGGGCGGCGCCGCCGGAGGTCAGCAGCGTGTGGAAGTAGCCCGCCTCGCGCTCGATGGGGGCCAAGCCGCGCCGCCACTCGAAAAGTCGCCGGCTGCGGTGCAGGCGCAGCAGCAGGGCCGGCACTCCGGCCAGCGCCAGCGCCAGCGCCAGCAGCGGATGCAGGAGGGCCAGCATGACCAGGACGCCGCCGAGGGCCATAGCGCCGCGCAGGAGCTGGTAGAGGGCGTTGAGGACGCCGACGGGGCGCGTCATGGCCTGCGACTGGACGAG
>CAYRPP010000188.1:0-4161 GCA_964426115.1 uncultured Lentisphaerales bacterium
GCGGAGAGCGTGCCGCAGGCCGAGATGACGATGTCGCGTGGAACAGGCATGGCGGTTCAGACCTTGGTTAAGAGGACCGCCGCGTTGCAGCCGCCGAAGCCGGCGGAGTTCGAGAGTACGCAGGCAAGGGAAACCTCGCGCGGGGCGCCGGCGACCAGATCGACGCGGGCCTCGGGATCGGGGGTCTCGAAGTTGGCGGTCGGTGGAATCAGGCCGTGGCGCAGGGAGAGAATCGAGACGATGGCCTCGATGCCGCCGGCCGCGCCCAGCAGGTGGCCGATGGCCCCCTTGTTGGCGGTGACGGGAATCGCGTCGGCGCGCGCGCCGAAGAGGTCGTGGAAGGCCTGCGCCTCCGTGAGATCGTTGGGACGCGTGCCGGTGCCGTGGGCGTTGATATGGTCGACAGCCTCCGGCGCGCGGCCGGCCATGGCCAGCGCCTGGCGCATGACGTGGGTGCTGCCGGCGGCGCGCGGCGGCGGGGCCGTCATGTGGAATCCGTTGTTGCCGGTGGCCCAGCCTGCCAGTTCAGCCAGCGGCTCGCCGCCGCGGGCCGTGCAGAAGTCCGCGCGTTCCAGCACGAGGGCGCAGGCGCCCTCGCTGAAGAGCGTGCCCGAGCGGTTGAGATCGAAGGGGCGCACACAGTCGCGGGTCATCGTGCGCAGCGAGCAGAGCCCGCTCCAGGCGCAGCGCGAGAGGGCGTCATAGCCCGCGACCAGCAGACGCCGGGCGCGGCCGGCGCGCAGGAGCGCGGCGGCATGGGCCAGCGCGACGGCGCTGGCGGCGCACGAGAGCGAGAGGGTCACCGCGGGGCCCTCCAGCCCGAGGGCCGCGGCCAGCCGCCGCGTCGGCAGCGCCTGGGCACATGCCTCAAGCGACGTGTCCGGGGCCTCGCCGGCCAGGGCACGCTCACCCTCGTCGAGCGCGCCGAAGTTGCTGGCCGTAACCAGACCGGTATCCGTGGTGTCGCCGCCGGCCTGCGCGAGGGCCTCGGTGCAGGCGCCCAGGGCGAATCCGGTGGCGAGATCGGGCCGCGGCAGCGGATGGGGCGTGGCCGGGGGCGTGTAGTTGCGGATCTGCCCCCCCTTGACGCAGGCGATGCCGCCCAGCTCGAAGCGGTCGATCGCGGAGATACCCGACTCGCCGGCCAGCAGTCCCTGCCAGAGGCGCGCAACCGAGGCTCCATAGGGCGTCACGGCGCCCATGCCGGTGACGAAGATGCGTTCGGGGGCCATCAGGGTTGGCCTTTCATGCAGAGGCCGCCATCGACGCAGAGCACCTGGCCGGTCACGTAGGCGGCGGCATCGGAGAGCAGGAAGCGGACGACGGAGGCGACCTCCTCCGGGCGCCCGAAACGCGCCATGGGAATGGCTTCGCACTGCCGCGCCCGGCGGGCCTCGGGCATCTGCGCCGTCATGTCGGTCTCGATCGGTCCAGGCGAGACGACGTTGACCGTGACGCCGCTTGGGGCCAGTTCGCGCGCGGCGGTTCGGGCCAGGCCCAGTAGGCCCGCTTTAGAGGCGCTGTAGGCCGCATGCAGCAGATCGCCCATGAGCGCGGCGTCCGATGAGAGGTAGACGATGCGGCCCGCGCGGCGGCGCACCATGGCACGGCTGACGGCCTTGGTGAGGAAGAAGGCCGAATCGAGGTTGGTTGCGATCACCCGGCGCCAGCATTCGGGACTGGTGAGGGGCAGCGGCATGGCGAGGTTGACGCCGGCATTGGCCACGAGCTTGTCGACCGCGCCCCAGCGCGATTCCACCTGCCCGAGCGCGGCGGCGATGGAGGCGGGATCGCCGACATCGGCCTGCACCGCCAGCGCCTCGCCGCCCGCCGCCGCGATCTCCGCGACGACGCCCGCCGCCGCGTCGGCGGACTGACGGTAGTTGACGACAACACGGTCGCCGCCACGGCCCAGGGCCAGCGCTATGGCGCGGCCGATGCCGCGCGAGGCGCCGCTGATCCAGACAACCGGTGATGACTTGGCGTCGGCGTTCATGATTGCTTCCTGGGCAGGAAGGGTTCCAGGACACTCTCGGTGACCAGTTCCACGCCCGCCTGCCGCTGGATGGCAGCCAGGTCAAGGCCGTGGGCCTGGGCCAGACGGCGCGCCTTGGGGGTTGCGCGCACAGCGGACGCGGCGGAGGAGGAGGCGGCCGGCGTGGGCGCCGCTGTCGGAACCGTGCCCGCCGCCGGCGCGAGCGCCGGGGCTGTCGCGACCTGCGCGCGGTAGGCGCGCAGACGTTCCGCGTTCTCCGTTTCCGCACCCGGATCCTGCTCGCCGGGGGAACCGATCAAGCCCAACACATAGTGAACCGGAACGACGCTCTTTACGTCGGCATATATCGCCAGCAGGGTGCCCGCGGCGGGTGACTCGATCTCGAAGGCCGCCTTGTCGGTAGTTACCTCTGCCACGATCTCGCCGGGCGCCACACAGTCACCGGGCGCCTTGCGCCAGCCGGTGACGGTGACATCTACGATGTTGGCGTCTATGAATGGAACGGTGATGCGTGTCATGTTTATACGGGTACGGCGCTACCACTCTTCGGAGAGCGGCAGCCGGCTGGCGGCCGGCGCATGGGGTGGAATTGGAATCAGTTGCACAGGCGTGATGTTGCCCGCCCGGTCGCGGATGGCGAGCCGCATCCAGCAGGGCTCCGCCGCTGGCAGATTGACGAGCGCCGGGCGGAAGGCGGTGTGCGGAGCCTGGCCGTTGCCCTGCCACTGGATACCGGCGACGCCGCTGGCATCGTAGGCCTTGAAGACGAGCAGGTCTGTGGGCGCCCACGCCGCGTGAATGGCCCCCGCGCGCACTTGCAGCTCGGCGGGGCCGCCGGCGGGCAACACGATGGCGAACTCCTGCACGATGAAGGGGTCGGCGCTGCCGCTGAGTTCGCGCAGGCAGGCGGGGACATCGACGATCAGGTCGTTCCAGCGTCCCGGTTTCCAGCCGAGGTTTCCAAAGAGGATCTTGTTGTCGGCGCGCGTGTCGCGGTACACGGGGAAGAGGTAGACGCCGCGCGTCAGGGCCTTGGCGCCTTCGGGGCGCTTGGGCGGGCGGAAGCGCAGATTGAAGAGCAGGGCGTTGGTCGTGATCTGCGTTTCAGGCGCCAGGCGGAGGCTGAGCGCCAGGTAGCGGTGGTCGCCGGGATTCCATTGCGGATTGGCGAACGCGCGGGCGGCCATGCCCTCCTTTGCGGCGGCTTTGAGGCTGACGAAGGCGAAATTGTCGGTCGAGACGCCCTGCTGTACCGTCAGATCGCGGTTGATCGTGAAGAGCTGGTTCGGACTGGCGATGGATGGCGCCCACCAGATGGCATTGGTCGGGGCGGGCGGTGGATCGAAAGCGGGCGGGCGCTTGTCGGCGGCGAACTGCACGGCGACGGAAGTGTTGTGTGGCTGGCTGACATTGCCCGCGGCGTCGGCGACTCCCTCGCAGCGGAAGACGAACTTGGAGCCGTCGGGGGCCTTGTCGATCTGCCGGCGCAGCAGCAAGGGCCAGTTCAGCTCGAGCGTGACGCCGTTGGTGTGGAAGTGGACGAGGCTGGTGGCGTCGCCGCCGAATTCGAAGGGCTTATCGTTGCAGGTCATCCGCAGCGTCTCCATCAGCGGCGATGCGCCGTCGCCCGCCCGGAAATGGAGATTAAGCAGTGTGCCGTTGTGCTTGTCCGCCGTCACGACCTCGGACGCGATCGCGACGGGCGAGCGGTCGATCATGAAGGGGATGTCCGTCTCGCGCGACACGGCGTTGTCCGGGCCGGCGGCGCGCAGCACGAGGTGGTGCACGCCCTCGGGAAGGGTGCCAAGGGGCACGGTCGTCCATGCGTCGTTGCCGCACGCCGTCCAGGAAGCCTTGGCGCGCGCGTCGCCCGCGCGGCTCTCCCATGTGGACGGGCCTTCGGCGACGGCGTACTCGCAGCGTTCGAGGCCGACGTCCGCGGCGTAGCGCGCCCGGAAGGTCATCGCCTGCCGCGGCCCGAAGACCGGCCCAGCCGTCAGGTCGTCGATATCGAGCGTGCTGTAGCGGCCCGTCTGATCCGGGCCGTGCATGGATCCGACGCGCAGATCCGAAGGGGCGAGCGCGTAGCCGGCGCTGACAGGTCGCGAGAGCGTTAAGGACGAGACCCGTCCCAGCCAGGTATGCCAGGCGCGGTCGAGCGCCGT
>CAYRPP010000189.1:0-4160 GCA_964426115.1 uncultured Lentisphaerales bacterium
CGCCGTCGGCCGTCAGGATGTGGGTCATCCAGAATCCCGCCGCGCCCTGGAGCCACGCCGCCTGGCCATTCGGCCGGCCCTGGCGGTCGGCCCACCAGGCCAGCACCGTCGACCGCCCATCGACCGCGACCGTCTGAAGAATGTTGGGCGACGACTGTGCGATCTGTCGCGGGGTGTTGACCGGTTTTTGCGGTTCGAAGACCATGGCGGAGAACTGGCCGGCGTCGGCCTTGAGATAGGCGCCCAACCGGACGCCCATGAGCTCGGCCAGGTCCGGCGAGGCGGAGTAGCAGACGATCAACGTGCCTCCCCGGGCCACGAAGGCCCGGAGCTCGCGCAACTGGTCGGGCTGCGGCTGGGCGCAGTGGTTGAGCATCGCCACCTGGCGACCCCGGAGCGCGGAGGCCAGTTGCGCGTCGCCCCGGAGGTCGGCCTCCAGACCGCCCTCCCGGAACCAGCGCACGGCGTGGCGCGACAGCGAGAGCGCGAAGCGGCGGTCGCTCTCGGCGGCCAGCGAACGCTGTCCATGGATGACCACCACGGGCGCGGCCTTGCGGGCAACGGCCGCCGCCGGCCCGGCGGCGCGCAGCACGCCGGCGAGCCCCGCGAGCAGCAACAGGGTCGGCAAACGTATGGAACAGCAGTACAAAGGCATTCTCCAGAGGAAATGTTGAAGCGGCAGCTAGCGCAGATCGACACACATCAGGCGTGTACTGTCGCGTAACAGCAGACAGCCGTCCACCATCGCCATGGGGCCCCAGGCGTCGCGCCCCCCGGGAAAGAGGGCGTGCCGTGCCAGGCGCGTGTAGCCCGCGGGTGTCGCGCGTGCCAGGGTCAGCACGCCGGTATCGTTCATGAGCAGCATCAGGTCGTCATTGACGGCAAGAAACGGGCCAAGCCCGAAGCGGTCCCGCGGACCGCTGTGCCAGAGCACCTCGCCATCAAGGCGCATGCAGGCCAGCTCCTGCCGGTGGTCGCCCGCGTCGCTCGGCAGGACGGCCAGCAGGACGCCGTCCCGCAGGATCGGAGTCTGCTGCTCGCAGGCGAAGACCCGCCGGCTGATCCGCCGGCGTTCGACGACCCGCCACACGCCATCCGGGCTCCGTTCCACCTCGAACAGCGCGCCGCCGCTGCCGTGGCCCGCCACCTGGAGAAAGCGATTGCCGGGCAGCGGCACGGTCGTCGGCGCCACGACGCCGGGCGCGAAGGACGTCGTCGACCAGAGCAGCGTGCCGGCCGCCGCGCCTTCCGCCGCGACACCGGCGATGCCCCCCAGCGCCGCGTAGACGTACTGCCGGACGCCATGGAATTCGGCCACGGCTACCGAGGCGTGCGACTGGTCCCACCCTCCGGGATTGGGCGTCTCCCAGCGTGTCGCGCCGGTCGCGCAGTCGATCCCCGCCAGCAGCACCCGCTCGCCGCCGACGGCGAGCACCGCCACGCCATCCTCGACCAGCGGGCACTGGCCCGCGTACCAGAGCGGAACGCGGGCGCGGTACCGCGACACAAGATCGATCGTCCAGAGGTGCGCGCCCGTCTCGGCCTCCAAACCGCGCACCTGGCACTGCGGGCCGAACGTCACCAGAAAGCGTCCGTCGAGCGCGGAGACGGTGCGGGAAATGCCGTGGTTGCGCTTGGTGTGAACCGGATAGAAGCGCTGCCAGATCTCGGCGCCGTCGGCCAGCGAGAGGCAGCGCACCAGGTCCCCGCGGCGGGACTCGTCGTAGTCCAGCAGATAGACGCGCCCGTCGCGAACGACGGGGCCGGCATGGCCGTCGCCGACGGCGACGCTCCAGCGCACGGGCGGCCCGCCGGCGGGCCAGGTTTCGGCGATCGGCACGCCGGGGCGTGCGATGTTGTCGCGCGCGGGTCCGCGGAAGGCGGGCCAGGCGCCGCGCGAGTCACCCGCCGTTCCGCGGCCGGCGGCCAAGAGACCCGGCGCCTCCGCCGCCGGCGGCCGGACGGCGGCGGCGCGCGACTCCGCGAGCGATCCACCGGCGGTCGGTACCCGCGTGGCAGGGACAGGCGCCAGGCCGGTCAGCCACCAGGCGAGGGCGGCGCCCGCGCCGACGGCGCAGAGCAGCGGCAGAAGCATGGCGGCGGAAGGGCGCATCAGGGCAGGAAGAGCTCCGGAACGCCGACCTGCCCGAGCCAGCGCCATTCGCGGCGACGCATGGAGCGGCGGTCGAATGGGGTCTGGTCATCATGTCCGCAGAGGTGATCGCAGGCATGGGCCAAATAGAGCGCCAGCTCGCGGTCCGCTCCGGCGCGGCGACCGCCGCCCTGCTGCCAGGCGCGCTCGGCATTCACGACCAGCTCGGCCGTGGCGCCGGGCGGTTCACCGGGAATCGCCTCGTAGGCGAGGGTCAGCACGTCGGTGGGTCCGTCATGTCCCATGGCGGCGGCATTGATGGGCGCGATGCCGGCGTCGTCGACGATCAGGATGTCGATCTCGCGCCAGGCGCGCTGCGGTGCGGCGCGCGTCGCGCAGGCCATCAGCGCCTGGCCGAGCCGGAGCAGCGCGGCGCGGTCAAGCCGAAAGCGGCGCTGACGGTTTCGTATCCGTAGGCGGTTCATGGGGCGGGTAGGCCAGGCGGGCGTGCAGCAGGTGCGTCAGGGTGTAGATGAACGACTGGCGGACGGCGGCGAGCTCCGCCTGCGAGAGGCGGCTCCGGTCGAGCTGGCCGTCGCTCCAGCGCTCGTTGAAGATCGCCGTGACCAGGTTCTCGATATGGGCCGGGGTCACCTTCGCGAGGGCGCGCGACGCCGCCTCGACCGAATCGGCCAGCGCCACGATGGTCTCCTCGCGGCCCGCCGGGAGCGGGCCGGGATAGCGGTAGTGGTTCTCCTCGACACCCGTGGGCTTGCCGCCCTCCGCGCCGCCGTTCGCCTGGCTGAGCGCCTTGCGGTGGAACCAGCGGATCACGCTCGTGCCGTGGTGGATGGCGATGAACCGCGTGATGACCGCCGGCAGGTGGTGCAGGCGGGCAAGCACCAGACCCTCCTTGACGTGGTTGACGATGATCATGCGGCTGATGTTGGGCGGCAGTTCGTCGTGCGGATTGCCGCCGTTCATCTGGTTCTCCATGTAGAACGCCGGACGCCCAAGCTTGCCGATGTCGTGGTAGTAGGCCCCCACGCGCGCCAGCA
Organism: uncultured Lentisphaerales bacterium; assembly: GCA_964426115.1. Classification (GTDB taxonomy): domain Bacteria; phylum Verrucomicrobiota; class Kiritimatiellia; order RFP12; family JAAYLN01; genus JAAYLN01. The sequence continues at coordinate 3,151 of CAYRPP010000189.1, forward strand.
GTCCGTTGGCGCCGATCTTGTCCGCGGCGGCCTGCGCCAGGGTGGCGACGACCATGCAGTGGTGGTAGGTGCCGGGCGCCTCCAGACTGAGGCGCTGCAGAAGCGGGCGCCCCAGGTCGGCAAAGGCGTTGAGTCTGATGGCGCCGGCACGGCCCGTCGCGCGCTCGGCCAGCGGCAGGATCAGCAGGATCAGCAGTCCCGAGAGGGCCAGCCACGCGAAGAGCGCCGCGATCTGGACGCCGACTTGGCGCAGGTCGGGCGAGACGGGCGCGACGATGGACATGACCAGCAAGACGGGGGTCTGCCAGAGTCCGATGCGGCCCAGCGCACGGGCCAGTTCGGCGCGGTAGCGCAGCCGCGGAACCTCGAGCGCCGCCACCGCGGTCGCGCAGAGCGAGAGCAGGAAGATCCCGAGGCTGAAGTCGGCGGCCAGCGCCAGCACCACCCCCGTGATCAGGCCGATGACCAGGGCGGTCTGCCCGCCGTAGAGCATGGCGACCAGCAGGGGCACGAAGGCATGCGGCGTGACCAAAGGCGGGCCACCGCCGGCGCCGGCCCGCAGCAGCCGGGCCAGGATCAATTCCGCCAGCCGCACATCGGCCATGGCCAGCAGCATCATGGAGAGCATGAGCATCCAGGCCGGGCGTGCGGTCTCCCCGTGCGGCTGGATGACGGCAAGCAGCATCTGCCCGCCGAAGCCGATGATGACGAGCGAGACACCGCAGGCCAGAATCATCCGCCAGTCGGGCACGCCAGCCGGCGCCATCAGCCAGAGGCCCAGTCCCCAGGCGGCCAGGCCGGCAATGATGCACAGCGCATCGCTATCGCGGAAGGCACGCGCGCCGCGGCGGCGTCCTGCCTGTTGGGCGTGCGACCGGACCTTGCGGAAACGGAGCCTGGAGAGCGCTTCGCGCATCGGACTAGATTCCCAGTTCTCCCTGCCGGGGCGCGGGAGCGGCCAGCCCCTCGGCCCGCAGGCGTTCGCGGCAGAGCGGCGTGGCGATGCGGCC
>CAYRPP010000190.1:0-4145 GCA_964426115.1 uncultured Lentisphaerales bacterium
TCTCTACGCCACAACCATGGCACTGCTGAGCCCGCGGATCGGGCGGCTGCCCTGATCTCCCTCACACCCCTACGCCACTGACCCTTGCTCGCAGGTTGAGGACCACTTGCGTGGGTGTTCGTCATAGGGTACACTTTGGTCATTGAGGCCAGCGAAACATGAATGCCGAGATTTATTCACGTTTCAATAGAAATGCCGATGATGTTCCGCGTGTGTCTGGACTGGTGTCCGTGGCTTGTACTTCTGGGGCAGGCGGCCAAGGGAACCGGAGATGCCGGCATGGAATATTCCTGGCCAGCCTGGTTGTCCTGGCGACCCTCGCACGTGCGTCGGAACCGGAGTTGGTTCGCGGTCAGCCTGATGCTAGATCGACGGTCGTGGAATTTGGGAGCTGGACTCAAGCCATTGCCCGCCTTCAACTGCCGGATGACGATGTTTTGCGCGAAGCCGTCCGGCTGGCCGGCAACCTGAACACCAATATGCCGGTCGCCGAGGCACGTGAGCGCCTGGATCAGTGGATCGCGTCGAAATCGGCGCCACTGGCGCAGTTGTCGTATCTGATCCGGTCGGGACAGTTCGAGCTTCCGGCCGCCGGATGGTTGGACGGAGAACATTTCAACACGTTCGTGGGGCTGATGGACACCACGCGTCTGAAGGTCGTTGTTGCACGCGGGCAGGCGGAACGCGGCGCGTATGCGGAGGCCGCGCGAGAGTTTGACGAGGTGTTCAAGATGGGGCGGCTAATCGCAGCCGGCCGGGGTCCGAATTCGGCTTATCTCATTGCGGTTCCAATACAGTTCAGGGCTCTCCATGGCATGCGGTGGTTGGCATCCCGGGAAGGCGTCCCCGAGGAGGTGTTGGCCGGCATGCTGCGTGACTTGCCCGCGCCCATGACAGGCGATACGCAACTATCCCAGGCCTTTCACGCCGAGCTAACCATGGTCGTGGTTCCGCAGATTCTGGAGATCGAGGCGCTCGCCGCTTCTCCCACCAATCCCTTTCCTTTTAGCATCTCGCGCGTGCTGGATGTCTCTCACACGCTCGCGACGGCCGCGGCCTTTTTCCGTCGGTGCGAGCGGAATGCCCTGGGCACATGGCCGGATCGCGATCGTAAGATCAGCGACGACGCGAACCGCCTGGTGACCCTTGCCCCGGGGGAATGCCCGGACGAGATGATCCAAAAGATCATGTGGAACACGTTCCTTGGACAGGATCCGACGGAGGCGAAACGGTGGCGTCGGCTGCAGCGGTTCGGGCTGATGCCCCTGCTGACACTCTCGCCCAAGTCCGAAGAACGCGACGCCGCCCGGCAATGGCTGTTCATGGAACGGCGCCGGAAGAAGCAACCGAATCTGCTGGGCAATGCCATTGTCGCCTCCGTGCTGTCGTTGGAGCCGGGCCTGCTCAGGCGCTCCGTCGAGACCCGGACTGCGGTCAGTCTGACGCGGGCCTATCTGGCCGTGCTGCTGGTGCGCCTACGCACCGGCTCCTGGCCGGCCGCGCTCTCCGATCCCGGCGTCACGGCGCTGCTGGGGCAACCGCCGGTTGACCTCTTTTCCATGCAGCCACTCCGCTATTCGCGCGAGAAAGGCATGCTCTGGAGCGTCGGGGAAAACGAGCTGGATGATGGCGGTGCCGCCAAGGAGGACATCGTCATCCGTTTGCCGAACCAGCTTCTTGAATGACTGCGTAAATGCTCCTGGTGGCGTCTTATCCAGTGGCGCGGGACCTCCGGGACCGCGGGCATCGAAAGCGTCCTGGCCGTCCCGGAGGTCCGGCGTTGAGAGTTAAGCGTTCAGCGTTAAGCGTTCAAAAATGCCCCTTCGTGGTGAAAAAGCGCGCGGTGTCACCGGCCTGTGTCGAGTGCGGCGGCGGGGATCCAGCCGCGGTGTCCCCCGGCCTCGATGCGCAGCCAGCCCTCGCCGCGCGCCAGCAGGCGCACGGGCGTGCCCTCCGGGAGCTCGATGGAACTGTGCGCCCGCTCGCCGGGAGCGATCCGCAGCGCCACCGTCTGCCTGAGCGGCACGCGCACCACGCGTTCACGGCCGATCCAGGCGTGGGTGCTCCAGGCGACCCCGCCGAGGATGATCAGCCCGGCCGCCAGCGACAGGCGCCTGTGCGTCGGGCGGAAGATGGCCATGAAACCCAGCGCCGCCAGCAGTCCCGCGGCCAGCGGGATCACGCGCCGCAGCTCGCGGTACATCGAGACCTCGGCGGGAATCTCCTGGCGCGCCCCGGCGGGGCGCGGCGCCGAGACCTCGACCTGCCGCACGGCCGGGGTGTCGTCCGCCCGGCGGGTGGTGAAGGCGAGCGCAAAGGGGCCGGCCGTGATCGTGCGGTACTGCTCGCGGGCGGTGTCGAAGAACGTGAAGTGCGCGGCGGCGACCTCGACGGCCTGGGTTGATTGCGGAATGATCGCCTGCGTCAGCTTCAGGCGCGCTTCGCCGTCGCGCTTTTCCGTCGGCGGATAGACCTTGAAATGCGCCGGATCGAGCGCGGGCAACTGCGGTCGGCTCGCGCCCAGAGTGCCCCGGCCAGCAACCTCGACCGTCAGGTTGACGATGTCCATCGGCACGACCACGGCGGGTTCCGCCCGTCCGCTCAGCGTGAACTCGCCGATGGCTCCCGCGAAGTCGTCCGGCCGTCCGGCCTCGGGCAGCGGGCGGATCTCGATGCGTGCGGGGGGCAGGCGGAGTTGCCGCCGCGTGGACTGCCAACTGGTGAAGAAGCCCATGCTGCGCCGCTCGACGAGCAGGAATGCGAGGAGGGGCTGCACCGTGGTGTCGATCGCCGCGGTCGCGCGTCCCTCGCTGCGGAAGCGGTGCACCTCGACCGGCACGCCGTCGCGTGTCGTCCGGATCGGCGGCTGGGTGTTGAGCGGGCCCAGATCGAGCTGGGCGCCGCCGGGAAGTCCGCGCAGCTCGGGACTCTGCAGCTCGGTACCCGGCGAGACGACGATGTCGAGCTGCACCGAGAAGGGCTGGCTGACAAAGGGGCGCGGCGGATCGAGCGTCAGGCTGGCGGCATGGAATTCCGACGCCCCGGCGGCGGGCAGAGCCATGCCCAACAGCAAGGCGCCTTGGAGGAGACGCGTGCGGAAACCCCGGATCATGGCGCTGCCTCCTGAGCCGCTGCGGCGGCGTCCGGCGCGAAGACCCATTCGTTCCAGAAGCGGCTGTCGTGCGCCTCCTGGAGAGCTGTGAAGGCCATGCTGCCGCCGTAGACCAGCAGCAGCGCGCACCCCCAGCCTGTCAGCAGGTTGGCGAAGGCGCGCCGACGCGAGACCGTCCGGAGGCGTCCTGCCGGGGGTGGCGTGACCAACCGCAGGGCAAGCCCGCACCAGAAGAGCCCCCAGCCGGCCAGCAGCAGCCAGACACGCAGGCCGAGCGAGAAGTGGTAGTGCCAGGCGAGGAAAATGCGCGAGGGGGGCAGCGGCGCATCGGGCTGGCCGGTGCGCGCTGCGATCGCGAGGCGGAGGTTGGCGCGGATTTCCGGCGTCGCGCCGAGGTAACGCTCGGCCCGCACCAGGGCCGCCTCGGCATTGCGGGCGTCGTCGGCCATCAGGAGGGCCGTGCCGAGGTTGTAGAATAGCGGGCCGGTGCATGCACCGTCGCGGATCATTTCGTTGTAGAGCCGGGCGGCGCCGAGGTACTCCTCCGGAGTGCGCGCGCCGGCCATCGCCTGGTTGGCCCGGTCCCAGGCGAAGGCGTCGGGAATGCGGCCGGCGCGGGAGGTTCCGGGCGCGGCGAGCGTGGCGGCCAGCAGCAGGATCAGGGCCTGCGCCGGCGGGCGGTTCCGCGCGCGCGACAGCCCACGGTCGATGTGCGCCAGGTCATCTGCGGCTTGCGCCAGCAGTCCGGAGACCCTCTCCGCTGTGGCGGCCTGCGGCCAGAAGGGGAGCTGTTCGAGTTCGGCCAAGGCGGTCTGCAGTGAGTCGAGGGATGCGGCGGGTACCGCCAGCCCCCGGAATCGCGCGGGAAGGTCGGCGGCAGTCACGCCGCGCGCCTCCACACCCAAACGCTCGCCCAGGTAGGCACGGACGGCCTGCGCGCCCCGGAGGGCACCTTCGGCCGGTTCGCGGACGGCGAGGCGCCGGGCCTGGCGCAGATCGCGGCGCGCATGCGCCAGCGCGTGCGCCTGGCGGC
>CAYRPP010000191.1:0-4106 GCA_964426115.1 uncultured Lentisphaerales bacterium
CCATGAACACGCTCATCATCCTGCTGACGATCTTCGAGGTGCTGGTCTGCCTGCTGCTGATCGGCGTGATTCTGCTGCAGCGCAGCAAGGGTTCGGGCGCCGGCGTAAGTTTCGGCGGCGGCGCGGCCGAGGCCGTCTTCGGCGCCCAGATGGGCAACGTCCTGACCAAGTCCACCGTAATCCTGGCAATCGTCTTCCTGGTCAACACGCTGGCGCTCTCGCTCCTCGTGGCGCGCCGCGGCAGCACGGGCGAAGGTTCGCTGATGTCCGGCGAAACCCCGCGCCCGGCGGCACCGGCCACCGCGCCCGCCGCGCCCGCCGGCCTGCCGGAGACGGCACCCGCTGGGGACGCCGCCAGTGTGCTGGACGACGTTCCGATCAGCGCGGCGCCCGCCGCCGCGGAGGGCGCGGCGCAAGCCGCGGCGCCCGAGACGGCGCCTGCACCCTCGCCTGCACCCGCACCCGCGCCGTAGTAGGTTGGATCGGTTACTATTCTTTAGACAGGATTGACAGGATTACGCTGCCGGAGTACCAAAGCCAGGACTCCGGCATCCTGCCCCCTGAATCCTGAACCCTGACCCCCTGACCCCCTATGCGCCTGTCCGCAGCCGCACAAAGGGGCCTCAGCCCTCCAGCGTGATACGCGCGGCGGGGGCGGTCGGATAGATGCCATCCATGGCGTCCTGGACGATCTTGCGGGTGTCCATCGGAAAGTCGCCCTTCAGGATCCACTTGAGATAGCCGGGATCCTCGACGACCAGGTCCTTCACGCGCGCGCCCTTCTTCTTGCCGAAGTTGATCGTCAGCTCTCCGTCCACCCAGCGCAGGCGCCCGCCGCGGTCGGCATTGAAGGGATCGGTGGCGTTGAAGAGCCGGTCGAGCGCCGCCATGTCGCGCGGCAGGTCGGCGTAGCGGCGGAACTCGCCCTTGAGGACGTCTAGCGTCGCGCGCGTGTCGGCCTCGGCGCCGTGGGCGTCCGCATGCTCGCGCCCGCAGAAGAAGCGCAACGCCGCCGTCAGGTCGCGTGGCTCGCGCTGGTGGTAGATGCGCTGCGCGTCCAGCACGCGCCGGTTGTCCACATCGAGGTTCAGCCCGGCGCGCAGGAACTCCTCGCTCAGCATCGGGATGTCGAATCGCAGCACATTGTATCCGCCCAGGTCACACCCCTTCAAAAAGGCGTCGACCTGCCCGGCGATCTGCGCGAAGGTCGGGCACTCCCTGACGATGTCGTCGGTGATGCCGTGTACCGCCGTGCTCTCCACGGGGATGGGCATGCCGGGGTTGACCAGCCAGTGGCGGCAGACCTCGCGGCCGTCGGGCTCGACGCGGATGGCCGCCAGTTCGATGATGCGGTCGGCGCGCGGGCTGGTGCCCGTCGACTCGATGTCGAAGACCGCCAGCGGGCGGTCCAGATTGAGAGGCAGTCGATCTTCTGAACACATGGGGTTGCATCTTGCCACGAATCTGCTATCATAAGCAATTCATTTCGGCAGCCGGAAGCGTTTTCCGGCGGTATCACACGAGAGAAGCCCTATGAGCCAGCATCGCAGCCTAAAAGGTTCCAGCAAGATCACGGCCAAACGCAACGTACTGAAGCGCTTCGAGCGCGTCAACCTGCTGGCGGCGCGCGACCAGTGGAAGCCCGGCGACCGCGGTCTCGGTCTGCGCAAGACCAAGCCCGCCGAGTAGCCGGCGGTGGGGTCATCATGGCCTCTGCCCGGAGCATCGGACTTCTGGCGGCCCTGACGCTGGCCACCCTCCCCGCGGCGGCTGAAACCCGCATCCTCCGGGTCACGGGCGACCGTGTCAATCTGCGGGCGCAGCCCGCTCCCGAGGCCGAGGTCGTCGGCCAGATGATGGCCGGAGACCTGCTCGCTACGCCCGATCCCGACGCCACCGGCGAGTGGGTGCGAGTGGTCGCGCCGCAGTCCGTCGATCTCTGGGTCTACAGCGAGCTGCTCCGGGACGGGCGCGTCACGGTGAACAAGGCCCAGGTGCGCGGCGGACCGGGGCTGCAGTTCAAACGTGTCGGCGAGATGGTGCGTGAAACCCCCGTTACGATCCGCGGCTCCCTAGGCGACTGGACGCGAATCGCGCCGACATCCGACTGCTTCCTGTGGATCAGCCGGAGCTTCACGGCCCCGCTGCTACCCGACGTTGCCGCAGCAACAGGCGCGCCGCCTCCCGAAGCGGATGCAACCCCGGGCACGCCGTCCCCCGCCGCGGACGCGCCCGCGACGGCGGCGGACACGCTGCCGGCACCCGTGCCGCCCGCCATTCCCGTGCCGTTGCCGGAGGCGACCGCCGTGCCGCTGGCTGCTCCCGCCGCGCAGCGGACGCCAGCGACGCCCGCGTCCGCCGCTCACGCCGCGCCACCGTCCCCCGCGCCCGTGGCGCCGCCGCGCCTCCCGGCGCTGCTCGCGGGTTACACGCCCGATGCCCAGCGCCCGCAGAACCGCCCGGCGCGGTTCACCGGGCGCTTGGCGCGTGCCGGACACGCGGCGGCGCCCGGCTACAGTGGTTACCAGATCATGGCCGACGCTTCCAGGCTCGGCCGCGGCGAGGCGCTCTGCCGCCTTATCGGACTGGAGGGGCAGCTCAAGTCCCTCGCGGGGTGCCAAGTGGAAGTCCAGGGCGCCGTCTGGTATCTCGCCGAAGATCCCGTGCCCGTGCTCGATGCGCGGCGCCTGCTGCTGCTCGCGCCGCCTCCCTGAACCGCCTTATGACAATCATCACCACCCCACACGCGATGCAGGCCTGGTCGCGCCAGCGGCTCGCCGCCGGCGAACGTATCGCCTGCGTGCCCACTATGGGCTACCTGCATGCTGGTCACCTGTCGCTCGTGCGACGCGCGCGCGCCGCGGCCGACCGCGTCGTGCTGACGCTCTTCGTGAACCCTACGCAGTTCGGTCCCGGCGAGGACTACGCCGTCTATCCGCGCGATCCGGCGCGCGACCAGGCGCTCTGCGAGGCCGAGGGAGTGGATGTGCTCTTCATGCCCGCCGCGGCGGACATGTACGCCCCGGACGCCAGCACGGCGGTCGTCGAGGAGGCGCTCGCGCGGCGGCTCTGCGGTGCCTCGCGTCCCGGGCACTTCCGCGGAGTCTGCACCGTGGTCGCCAAGCTCTTCAACTGCGTGCGCCCGGACGTCGCGGTCTTTGGGCAGAAGGACGCGCAGCAGGTTCACGTCATCCGGCGCATGGTGCGCGACCTCAATTTTCCGGTCGAGATTGTAGTGGCCCCCATCGTGCGCGAGGCCGACGGGCTGGCGCTGAGCTCGCGCAACGTGCGCCTCTCGCCCACCGAGCGCGCCTCGGCCCTGGGCCTCTCGCGCTCGCTGGCGCTGGCCCGCGACGCCTTTGCCCGGGGCGAGCGCGACGCCTCCGCCGTGCGCCGACTTATCGAGCGCGAGCTCGCCGAGAGCGGTCTCCGCCAAGACTACGTCGAAATCGTCGACACCCGCACGATGGAGCCGGCGCAGCGCCTGGCGCCGGGTGTGCTCGTGGCGCTGGCGGCCTTCGCGGGACAGACACGGATCATCGACAACTGCGAGCTGTGACTACATCCGAAGAGGCGCGCGGGTTGCGCGTGGTGCTCGGATACCCTTGTCAGACGGCCCGGTGACGATGTACAATTGCATTGATGCGAACCGACGCATCGGCAAGGAATGAAAGGAGCAGCGCCATGACGCTATCACTTAAGAACATACTCTGTCCGGTCGACTTCTCGGCGACGTCCGAACTGGCCATGCAGTACGCGCTAGCCATGGCACGCATGAACGGCGCCTCGATAACCCTGCTGCACGTGGTGGCGCCGCCCATGGCTGCCCTGCCCGGCGAGGCGGGGCTGCTCGCCGTTCCCCAGGCCGATCTGCAGGAGATCACCGACGCCTGCCTGGCGCGCCTCGCATCCATCGCGGACGGATTCAAGGAGCAAGGCGTGCCCGTGGACTACAAGGTCGTAAGCGGCGTTCCGTTCCTGGAGATCGCGCGCTATGCCGACGAGCATGAAACCGACCTGATCGTGATGGGCTCGCGCGGGCGTACCGGCCTGAGCCACCTGCTGATCGGCAGCGTGGCCGAACGCGTGCTCCGCAAGGCCCCCTG
>CAYRPP010000192.1:0-4105 GCA_964426115.1 uncultured Lentisphaerales bacterium
GGTCTGGATCGACAAGATCGAGATCGGGGCGGCGCAAGTCGGCTAATGCGGTTCTTCGCTTTTCCGAGCACTTCCGCGGTTTTGTGGTTGCGTTTTGCTCCTCGGAACACAATACTGTCGCCCATCGAAAGCGGTTCATTTCCGGATGGCACGGCATGCCGCTTGCCGCAGGCGACGCGGGCGTCCGAGCGAGGCATGCCGTTCCATGACGCAGAGGATAGGGAGCCACGATGTCAGTCAGCACACAGCAGGCGGATCCCATATCCGACGCCAGCCCATCGGCGGCGCCAACCGTCGTGCCGCAGAGGCGGGTGGGATCCAAGACTATGCGTCTCGACATCCTGCCCAACGGCGAGGCCTTTCACCTTCCGCCAGCGCCCGCGTCCCCGGCCAGGTTGGCCGACCGCAAAGGCCTCGATCTGGCGCCCGAAATGCTGCGCCACCTCTACGAGCACGCCTATGACGCCATGCTGATCGCCAACCTGCGCGGCGAGATCCTCTCGGGCAACCTGCGGGCGTCCGAATACCTGGTGGGCGAGGGCGAGACAACGGTCGGGCTCAATATGCTCGACATCATCTCGGGCGCCGACGGCGCGATGCTGGAGAACCTCCGCGAGACCCTGGCGACCGAGAGCTTCGTGCGCATCCACGCCTGGTGCCGGAGGAATTCGGGCGAGTTCTTCCCGGCGGAGATCGCCGTCCACCTCGCCACCAGCGGGCCGGTACGCCATCTCTGCTTCTTCATGCACGACATAACGTGGCGCAAGGAGACCGAGGACCGTCTGCAGATGGCCGACGTCGCCATGCGCACCTCGCCGTCCGGCATCGCCGTGATCGACATGGAGGGCGTGCTGGTTTACGACAACCCCGCCTTCCGCCGGCTTTTCGGCCGCGCCGCGGAGGAATCGCTCACGGGAGCCGGTCTGGCCGGGCTGCTCTCCGATCCCGGCGCCGCCCAGCGCCTGCTGCTGGCGGTCTCCGAAGGCCGCTCCTGGAACGGACGTGTGGAATGCGTGCGGGAGGATGGCAGCCGCGTGGTTGCCGAATGCGACGCGGCGGGCAATTTCAACAGCGACGGCGACTTGATCGGGGCCGTGCTCTCGCTGAACGACATGACCGACCGCCTGCGGGCGGCGGAGGCCGAGCAGAAGGTCGAGCGCAACCGCGTGATGATGGCGAGCATCGGGAGCATCTGCCACCATCTGGGACAGCCTTCGACCGTGCTGCTCAATAGCATGGAGCTGCTGCTGCGCCTGGGGGACGAAGACGCGCGGCGGCGCAAGGAGCTGCTGGATCTCTCGTTCTCGGCGGCGGAGTCGATGAGCCGCCTGCTGCGCGAGCTCAACGACCTGCGCACCTACCGCAGCGAGGCCTACCTGGCGCGCAGCCAGCCCGATGGCGACCAGATCGTCGCCATGGCCGGCGGGCCGGCCCGCGTGGCGGCGGACGCCGACGTGATCGACGACGATGACTGAGCGGTGTCGCGCTCAGTCGCGTAGGAAGCGGCGCGTCGGCTGGCCCCGGCGTTCGTGGGCGGCGATCACCGGCCCGTTGGCCACGGGCTTGCCCAGCACCGTGACGTTGCGCACGAACGCCACGCCCTCCTCGCGGCTGTTCGGGAAGAGCGTGAGGCGCTTCTCCGCCGCCGCCCGGTCCACGAAGGCCTGACCACGCTCGCTGCGGACGACGACCATGGTAGCCCCGCGCAACGCGCTGGCGATGCTCGCGTCGCGGTCGGCGTCCGCCTGGGTGTACGTGCCGAGCAGGCTCGGACAGAGCCGCGGATGGTGCCAGGTGTCGCCCACGACGATATCGCCGGAGAGCGCCACCTTCTCCAGGCAGTAGCGGCACTCCTCGGGCGTGAACTGCGCCAGCAACGAGAGGAAGTGGTTGACGAAGGGCGCCACCTTGACCGTGCCGTCGCGCAGCCGGACCTGGAAGTCGCCGGGGAAGGGCCGTGCACGGTAGGTGATGCCGGCGACATCCTCGAGCCGCAGGCCCAGCTTCTCGCGGATCAGCCACTCGGTGCCGTGCGTCGACCAGTGCGCGCCGCAGATGTTGCTGATGACCAGCGCGATGCGCGAGCCGATGTCGGCGAAGGCCTCGTCCATCATCAGCTTGCGGACGGCCACGGCGTGGCACGGCGTGCAGGTGATGGCGATCTTCTTCAGGCCCATGCGGACGGCCTCGGAGAGGCCGAGCAGCTGCGGGTGGGGCTGGTACTTCGAGCCGCTGCAGGCGAGAATGCCGGCGCGGTCGGTCGCGACCTTCGCGCGGGCGATCCAGCCCTGCTCCGTGTCGTAGCCCGCCACGACGGCGCCGTCGATGTCGCCGCGCTCGAGGGCGCCGATGAGCATGGCCGAGACCACGCCGCCCGAGACCGAGGCGGCATGCACCTCGGGATCCGTCGCGTGGCCGGAGTAGACGTTGCGGATCACGCCCAGTTCGGGCGGCAGGCCGTCCCCGCCGGCGGCCCGTCCGAAAAAGGTGCGCTCGATCTTGGAGATGGGCACCTCGCGGGCCGGGCAGACGTCGAAGCATCGGGTGCAGGGCCCGTCGACGCAGGTGCCGGCGAGTTCGGGATTGAGTCCCCAAGGATAGCGCTTCATGACGATCGCCTGGGTCGGGCAGACGACCTGGCAGGCCCCGCAGACCACGCACAGGCCCGAGTTGATGCAGTCGCGTTTCAGACGGTCGAAACCTTCTTGGCTCATGTTATTCGTTCCCTGGTGCCCACAGTGCGCCTAGGCGCGCGGATGATAGCGGCGATGGACGGTGAGCAGGCGTCCCGCGTCGACATGGGTGTAGATCTGCGTTGTGGCGATGTCGGCATGGCCGAGCATCTCCTGGATGGCGCGCAACTGCGCGCCGTTGGCCAGCAGGTGGCTGGCAAAGCAGTGGCGGAGCAGGTGGGGGTGGACGTGGTCCCGGACACTCGCCGCGCGGGCATAGTGCCCGACGAGGCGCCAGAGCATCTGGCGGGAGAGCCGCCGCCCGCGCCGCGACAGGAACAGGTGCTCGTCGGCCCGGTCGCGGGCCAGCAGGGGACGCGCCTCCGCCAGGTAGCGGCGGACCGCGGCCGCGGCGGCGCTGCCGAGCGGCACCACGCGCTGGCGGTTGCCCTTGCCGGTGCACCGGATGAAGCCCTCGTCCAGGTGGAGATCCTCCATCCGCAGGTCCGCGAGCTCCGAGACCCGCAGGCCGCAGGCGTACAGCAGTTCGAGCCACGCCCGGTCGCGGCAAGCGTACAGGCCCTCGCCCGACGCGGCCGCCAGGAGCTGCTCCACGGCCCCGGGCGTCAGCGTGTCGGGCAGGTTCTGCCACCGCTGCGGCGACGCGAGGGCTGCGGCGACATTCCCGTCGAGAAGCCCTTCCGCCTGCAGCCAGCCGAAAAAGACCTTCAGCGTGACCAGGCGCCGCGCCAGCGTCGCGGTGGCGAGCCCCCGGCCCTTCTCGGCTGCCAGAAACTCCACGAGGTGGCGCCGCTCCACCCGGCGGGCCGCAGCGACGCCCTGGCCGCCGAGGAACCGGAAGAAGGCCGCGAGGTCGGTGCCGTAGGCCGCGCGCGTGTTGGCGGCGAGGCCCCGCGCGTAGGCCAGGTGATCCAGAAACTGGGCAACCTCGCCATTCATGGCGCGCCCGGCGCCGGGGCGTTGGTCTCCGCCGCCGGGCCGCGGCACTCGGGCGGCAGCGCGCGGCGCGCCTCGTCGGTGGCCGTGAGTTCGTTGGCGTCGAAGCCCGCGGCGATGATCGCGTGCTCGATGTTCTTGTGCGCCAGGATCATCGACTCGTAACGCAGGGTGAGCGTGCCGGCCGCGCGGTCGAAGACGATCGTCTCCAGGTCGATGCCCTTGAGCTTCTGCAGGGCGCCGCGCACGCGGTCCTCGCCGGCCTGGTTGACCACCTGCGGCAGTCTGACGGTGAACGTCCGCTTGTCGGACTGCCGGCAGGCGGCCAGCAGGCCCAGGGCGAGAAAGGCAAGGGACAGGCAGGCGCGTTTCATGCCGACAGGTTAGCAGATGGCTTGCCGGAAGGGCAAGCGCAAGCCCGGCAGTGCGCGCGTCACGGCGGGTAGGCGATGCCGCGCAGCGGGTTCCCGGCGCGG
>CAYRPP010000193.1:0-1794 GCA_964426115.1 uncultured Lentisphaerales bacterium
TAAAGCTCATGAAGTAATCCGCTCCAGTCTGACAGAAAACAGGCGTATGATAGAATGAACCCGTGTGCCGCGCAAGCGAGGCTTTTGAAAATTCCGTAGTCGGTTAGAAGCTGTTAAATAATCGGCCGCGCGGGTGGAACCGCCCCCTCCAGCGGTCAAATAATGCGCATTTCCGCGGGGGCGAGGGTAATCGTCTCGGCCTTGCCGAAACGATGCAGGTCGAATGTATGGGGCTTCCGGAAGTCGATGTTCTTCAGGAAAACGCGCCCGTCCTCCGGGAAGTAGGAGCAGATCACGTAGCTGCACTCCGCGTCGGGCAGCTCGCCGCCGCGGGCCGTGGGGTAGACATCGCCACGCGAGATCGACGCGACGTACTTGTAGAGCGTCGTCATCAGCCCCTCGGAGCCGATGTACTCACCGGGGCCTTCGTCGGCGTTGGCCACGGACGGATAGCACCAGGTGTTGATGAAGAAGACCTCGCCCTTGCCGCTCTTGGTGCGGACGACGACGGGGAGCTTCGCCTCGTCGTCGACGGCGAGGAGCTCGTAGTTCTCCGCGGGCTCCGTGAAGGCGATGTCGCCGAGTTTCATGCCCATGATGCCAAAACGGCGCGGCCAGCGGATCCCGAGGGCGTTGACTTTGCTGCGGTCGGGTTCTGCCGCCGTCGCCCACCAGATGCGCGGGGTCATACCCTTGACCCGGATGCCGCAGAGCGCCGAGAAATCGCCTCCGTTGACCAGGTCGTCCAGCGTGAAGGTCTGGTACTTGCGCGTCATGTCGCACGACAGATGCGGCAGGGCGATGACCAGCCGGCCGCCGCCCTGCACGTAGTCGCAGAGGGTCTGGTACTGCCGCGGCGAGCAGGTGTTCCAGCCGGCGAACATCACGGCCTTGTAGTGCGCGAGCAGATGCTCGGCGGTGATGTTGTCGTAGGCGAAGGAGGCGATATCGCAGAGTCCGTAGGGTGTGCCGGCGAGGTAGAAGTTGCGGTTCGGCGCGAGGACGTCGGCCGGCCGCGGGAAGATGGCGTCCTTGACCAGGTCCCAGGACGCTTCCGGCGCGCCCGGGAACCAGTTGACGTTCTGCTCGGCGATCCGCTGCGCGCCGCCTATGGGTATCGCCGGTTTGACATTCTCGCTCGACAGATCGAGGTTGCCCTTGGCGATCGCGAAGGCCGTTTGCGGCTGTCCCTTCGGCGTCGGATGCTCCTTGACGAAGTCCCAGAACTGCCGCATGGCGTCGCGGTACCCACGGCAGACTTCCGAATCATATCCGATGAGATGCGCCTTCTCGCGGGCCGCGTCCATGTAGGGAGCCTGTTCCTCCTTCGTGACGCCGTGGATGCCGGGCGCGCCGACCTCGACATGCGGCATCTGGTGGAGCGGGGAGTCCTCGCAGAGGACCGACTGCACCTCCCAGTTGCCCGACTCGTTGATGATGATCTTGGCGCCGGTCATGTACTTCAACTGGAAGCCGGCGAAGAGCAGCGGCATGCGGAGCGGATTGGAGTAAGGTATGAACGCGTTCCACTCGTGCGCGTTGTGCGATCCCCAGAGCGCGAGACCGTACTGTCGGGCCACGCCGCGCTCAAGCGCGGAGGACAGCAGCATGTTGCGGAAGGGCATGTCCTCTGTGCAGGGTATGTCAATGCCGGCCGCCACCTGGTAGTCCATGGAGAAATCGGCGCCGGTGGACAGTACATTGCCCCATCCCGACGCATGGCGTTGCGTGACATGTTCGTGTATCCGGCGCATGAAGCCGTCGGCCACGTCCTTGAGCGTCGGGTGCTTGATG
>CAYRPP010000193.1:1894-4050 GCA_964426115.1 uncultured Lentisphaerales bacterium
GGCGAGGGCCGGCTGCCGGTCCAGCGGCAGTGCGCGTGGCCGGTGTAGCCCAGGCCGAGGGCCCCGGCGTTGTTGTCGCTGCCGTAGGACGCGGAGCCGAAGAATATCCCTTCGGCGGGCAGTTCGATCTCCGGCACTTTCGCGCGCGGCATGGCGAGGATCTCCTCGCCGGTCAGCTTTTTCATGGTCGGTTCGCGCCCCCTGTTCCCGTGGCGGAATGCCGGCAGTCGCCGGCTTCCCGCGGCGTGCCATACCCGACGCGCGCGCGGTCAACCATACCAGTCGGAAACGGGCGTCATGATACCAGTCGCCGCCGCCCCGCGCCAGCCGGAAGGTGGCAGAGTCGCCAGACGCGGAGCAGCTCTGAGACGCTCCAGGCCTGCGCGCCGCAGCCGCGCTGCGCGTGGGGCGTGTCGCCGTCGACGATCTCGGGCAGGTTGCCGATGCAGCCGCGCTCCAGCAGGCCCCGCGCCGAGGCCAGCAGGGCGCAGGCCGGCGCGCGGGCGGAGTCGCCGTAGACGGCCAACCACGCCTCACAGAAGAGCGGGAAGGGCCAGCCCCAGGCGGTGCCACTGTGGTAGGCGGGCTTGCGGCGCGTGTCCTCGTCGCCCAGATAGTGTCCCCAGTAGGGGCGGGTGGGATCGTTGAGCAGGCCGTGCGGCCCGTGCACCGGCTGCGGTATGCGCACCGGACGGTCGGCCAGGCTGCGGATCGACCCGGGCACCAGCAGTTCCGCGCAGGCCACGATCACGGCGCGGGCGATAGCCGAGCCGGGGTCGACGGCGCCCAGTGTCACCGCCAGCAATTGGTTGGGACGTAGTGCGTCCTCGGCCACGGCGTTGGCCGCGCCCTGTCCGGGCGCGGCGCGCAGGTTGTCGGCCAGCCAGCCTTCGGGCAGGACGTAGTGGCGCAGCAGCGCCTGGCGGGCGCGCGTCTCGATGTCGGCCAGGCGTCCGTCGCCGAGCTGTTCGCGGAGCATCGCCAGCGCGGCGATCCAGAGCGCCTGGATCTCGACCGGGTAGCCGCCGCGCGGCGTCGCGGCCGGGTGGTTGGTGTCCATCCAGGTGAAGTGCGGCGGGCTGAAGACCAGCCCCGTCGCGGGATCGGCGCGGATGCCGTTCGGCGTGCCCTCGATCACGTGCCGGACGATGGAGCGCAGTACCTCGCGCAGCGGCCGGTCGCCGCAGGGGGCATCGAGCACGGTCGCGCGGCCCAGCGTGCCGATCAGGTCGCGCGCGGCGACCATGAACCAGAGGGGTGCGTCGGACGTCTCGCGGTTGCCGTGGTCCGCGCCGCGGATCATGTTGGGCAGCGTGCCGCGCGACTCGAGCCGCCCGAACTCGCGCAGGATCTCCAGCGCCTCCGGGCCGCGCCCGGCCGCGCCGAGCCCGCGCAGGGCGATGAGCGTGTCGCGTCCCCAGTCGAGGAACCAGGGATAGCCGGCGATGACCGTGCGCAGTCCGTCGCGCGCGACGACGAACGTGCCGAGGGCGCGCCGGAGTGTCTCTTCGAACGGGAGTCGCGGTACGCATTCAGGCGCGGGCGCCGGCGTCGGCGCATCCGCCGCGGCTGCGAAATCCTCCGCCGTTGCCGCGGTCAGCACTGCCTGCTCACCGGCCGTGAGGGTGGTCTCGAACCATCCGGGACTGAAAAGGTCGCTGTGCGGCCCGAGGCCGCGCTCGACCTCCTCGGGATGCGGTACGGCGTAGGTCCAGTGCGGATCGTTGTGGAACCGTCCGGAAGCGAGTGCCATGCGATACGCCTCGCTGGAGGCGGGCGTGAAGCGGAAACCGTCGGGCACGGCCTCCACGGCGGCGGGGAAGCTGTGCTCTGGGCCGGTGAAGGCCTGGGTCTTGGTGTGGAAGTCGCGCGACTCGATGTCGGGGCGGAGGATGAGCGTGACGGGCTCGCGGTCACCGAGTGCCTCGCAGTCGTTCGCCGCCAGCGCCTCGCGGCGGAACAGAAGTTCGAGACGGTTGCGGTTGTGAACCAGCACGGCCGTGAAGGTCAGGGCGACGCGCCGGCCCATGCCGACCGGCGTCAGAAAGCGCCAGACGGCGGCGCCGCCGTCCGGGGCGGCCGTGAAGGCGTCGGTGCAGGCGGCGTCGAGGGCATGGGAGTAGCCGCGGTAGCGCACCCAGGCGCGGCAGCGGGTG
>CAYRPP010000194.1:0-4045 GCA_964426115.1 uncultured Lentisphaerales bacterium
GGCACTTCTTGAGAACGAGGAACCAGTCGAGTTTCGTCAGACCGGGCTCGTTCGACTGCATGCGCTCCTTGGCCACGCCGCAGGAGCCGGGCGGCGGGACGATGACATCGTCGCCGGGCACCCAGTTGGCCGGTGTCGCCACCTGGTTGGCGTCCGACATCTGCATGGCCACCACGAGGCGCTTGACCTCCTCCATGTTGCGCCCGTTGGAGGACGGGTAGTAGAGCACGGCGCGCACGATGCCCTTCGGGTCGATGATGAAGACCGCCCGCACGGCCTGCGTCGTGCTGACGTTCGGCTGCAACATGCCGAAGGCCTTCGCCACGTCCATCGTCAGGTCGCTGATGACCGGGAAGTTGACCTCGATGCCCTTCATGCCCTTGTACTCGATCTTCTCCTTGATCGTCCGCAGCCAGGCGATGTGGCTGTAGGTGCTGTCGATCGAGAGCCCCAGCAGCTTGCAGTTGAGCTTCTCGAACTCGGGCTCCATCCTGGCAAAGGTCATGAACTCCGTCGTGCAGACCGGCGTGAAGTCGGCCGGATGCGAGAAGAAGATCACCCATTTGCCCTTGTAGTCCGCAGGGAAGTTGATCTTCCCCTGCGTGGTCTCCGCCGTGAAGGAGGGGGCCTGATCGCCGATCAACGGAATGCTGTACTTCTGGTCGCTCATGTTCGTTGTCCTTTCGTGTGATGGTGTTCGTGAACCGCTTCCTACAAACAGATTCCGTGCCAACCAAGAGCGTAACAGTATAGAACACTGGAGATCAATCAACTACGAGGGATACTCGGCCAGTCGCGGTTCTTGCAACGCAATGGCCTGCAATCGTTGCAATGCAATGTGCGGTGTGCCGTGACTCATGTCAAGCCGTGCCGTTTCATCTTGCGCCAGAGCGTGGCCGGGTCGATGCCCAGTCGTGCGGCGGTCTCGCGCCGGTGGCCGTGGCAGGCGGCCAGGGTCTCGCTGAGGATCGACCGTTCCTGGTCCGGCGGCAGGCGGCGCAGGGGAAGAGCGTGGCGGGAAGTGCAACTCGTGCCGGGAGGGGTAGGGGATGCGCCCGGGGGATCTGGGGGCTGGGGAGAAGCGAGTACCGGGGGCGGCAGGCACTGTTCCTGGATCTCGTCGCACCGGCAGAGCACGTAGGCATGCTCAATGATGTTGCGCAGTTCGCGGATGTTGCCCGGATAGTCGTAGGTCATGAGCCGCGCCATGGCGGCACGCGAGACCCCGCGCACCAAGCGCCCCTGCTCGGCGTTGAACTGGTCGATGAAATGGCCGACCAGCAGCGGGATGTCCTCGCGGCGCTCGGCGAGCGGCGGCAGCTCGAAAGCGATGACGTTGATCCGGTAGTAGAGATCGGTGCGGAAACGGCCGTCGGCCAGGCGCGCCGCCAGGTCGCGGTTAGTGGCCGTGATGAGGCGCACATCGCAGGCGACCGGGTGCGTGGCACCCAGCGGCTCGAAGACGTGTTCCTGCAGGACACGCAGGAGCTTGACCTGCATGGCGGGGGAGGTATCGCCGATCTCGTCGAGGAATAGCGTGCCGCCCTCAGCAAGAGCGAAGCGTCCGGGCTTGTCGGCACGGGCATCGGTGAAGGCGCCCTTGCGGTAGCCGAAGAGCTCCGACTCGAGCAGGTTGTCGGGCAGGGCGCCGCAGTTGACGGCCACAAAGGGCCTGTCGCGGCGCGGGCTCGCCCGGTGGACCGCCTTGGCGAGCAGCTCCTTGCCCGTGCCGCTCGGACCGAGGATCAGCACCGGGCTGCCGCTCTCGGCGACCGCGGGCAGGATGTCGAAGATCCGCTGCATGCTCGGATGTTTGCTGACGATGTCGTCTGTCGTGAACCGCTGGCGCAGTTCCTTGCGCAGGGTTTCGATAGGGCGGTTGTCGCGGAAGGAGGCGACCAGGCCGGCTAGGCGTCCCGCCGCGTCGCGCAGCGGGCTGGCATTGAGGCTGATCGGGATGCGCTGCCCCTGGTGGTCGATGAGCAGCGTGGCGACGTCGCGGATCGGCGTGCCGGAGGTCATCACGCCGGAGAGCAGGGTGGCGCATTCGCACACCTCGCAATGGAACAGCTCGCCGAAAGAGAGCTTCAGTGCCTCGTCCTGCGTGACGCCCGTCAGGGCCTGGGCCTGCGCGTTGAAACTGGTGATGGTCCAGTCGGGGGCGACCGTGCAGACGCCCTCGGAGAGCGCGTCGAGCACCCGGCGGTACTGTTCAGGACTCAAGGCCATGTTGATCGGACTGTACCCCATCGTCCGTCTTTCTGCAATCCAAATGTCCGCATGTCCGAAGTCACGATGCGAAGTCACGATGCACTGTGTGGCTGTTGACAATCGTGGGGCGCCCTGCTACGGTTTGGCGCACCGTAGTCCGTTACCGGTTCCTTGGGCGCCGCCACCGGCCCGGACTCCTCGGATCGTATGGCCGCACCCCGTAAACCGACAGACAGCCTGCCGCCAGCCGGCGCCGAGAGCATCCTCGAAAGCATCTCGGACGGCGTCTTCACCGTGGATGCCGACTGGCGCATCACCTTCTTCAACGCGGCGGCCGAGCGCATCACCGGCATCCGGCGTCGCGAGGCTTTGGGGCGGGGCTGCGCGGAGGTCTTCCGGGCCAGCATGTGCGAAACGAACTGCGCGCTGCGCCAGACCCTCAAAAGCGGCAAGCCGGTCATCAACCGCGCCGCGTTCATCGTAACCGCCGATGGACGGCGCATCCCCGTCTCGGTCTCCACCGCCATCCTGCGCGACGCGCGGGGGCGCCTGGCCGGCGGGGCGGAGACTTTCCGCGACCTGAGCCTGGTCGAGGCGCTGCGCAAGGAGCTCTCCGGCGCCTTCCAGGTCGGCGATCTCGTCAGCCGCAGCCCCGCCATGCGGCGGCTCCAGGACCTGCTGCCGCAGGTGGCGGAGAGCGGGGCGACCGTGCTGATCCAGGGCGAGACGGGCACGGGCAAGGAACTGCTGGCCCGCGCGGTGCACAACCACAGTCCGCGGCGGCGCAAGCCCTTCGTGGCGGTCAACTGTGGCGCGCTGCCCGACACGCTGCTCGAGTCCGAGCTCTTCGGCTATGTGCAGGGGGCCTTCACGGGCGCCGACCGCGACAAGCCGGGGCGCTTCGCCGCGGCCGAGGGGGGCACGCTCTTCCTCGACGAGATCGGCGACATCAGCCCGGCCATGCAGGTGCGCCTGCTGCGCGTGCTGCAGGAGCATGCCTACGAGCCGCTCGGGAGCGTCGTCCCCCGGGTCGCCGATGTACGCGTGATCGCCGCGACCCACCGCGACCTGGCGGAGCGCATCCGCGCCGGAGCCTTCCGCGAAGATCTCTTCTACCGGCTCAATATCGTGCGGCTCGACCTGCCGCCGCTGCGGAGCCGCAAGGAGGATATCCCGTTGCTGGCCGACCATTTCATCGCGCGCTTCAACCGGCGGCAGGGGCGGCACGTGGAGGGCATCACGCCGGACGCCCTGGGCCTGCTCATGATGCACGACTTTCCCGGCAATGTCCGGGAACTCGAAAACATCATCGAACGGGCCTTCGTCCTATGCGGCGCCGGACGGATCGACACCGCCCATCTGCCCGCCGAGCTGACCGGGTCGGGGCGCTCCGAGCCCGCGTCCGCCGCGGAAAACCTGGCGGCGCGCCGGCGTTTGACGGAGGCGCAGGCGATCCAGGCTGCGCTGGCCGCCTGCGGCAACAACCGCCAGCAGGCGGCCCGCGCGCTCGGCCTGCACAAGAGCACCCTCTTCCGCAAGATCCGTGCGCTGGGCATTGCGTTGCCGGAACAGGACGGACGCTCCCGCGACCCCGGCGCCTGACGCCACGGCGGTTCCTGCGGCGCCCCAGGCCATGTTTTGTGGCGCGGGATCTCCGAGACCGCGGCGTGTTGATCCCGGCCGGCCGTCCCGGAGATCCGGCCCCACTGATTTTGACATGCCTGTGGCGCGGGACCTCCGGGACCGCGGGATGCCGTTACCGGTTGGCCGTCTCGGATATCCGGCCCCACTGAATCTGGCAGGCCCCTGTGGCGCGGGACCTCCGGGACCGCGG
>CAYRPP010000195.1:0-4040 GCA_964426115.1 uncultured Lentisphaerales bacterium
AGTGCATCTACGTCGATGGCGGCCTCCGCGCCGATGGTCAGGCTGCCGCCGATTGTCACGCACAGTCGGTAGGTCGCCACCGTGGCATTGTCCTTGTGGGTCCATTTGCCGGAGTTGAGGACGACGTTGTTGGTGACGACGAGATTCGTGAAGCCCGTGCTGCCGTAACGGGTGGCGATCGTCACTGTGCTCGTGTAGCCGTCCTGCGTCCAGGAGCCGACGGGGAAGTCGAGGTCCCACGTCATCGGATAGGCGGCGCCCGTCGCGTCGAGCACGATTGCGTCGTTCGTCGAAGGCGCGCTCCCGCCCTCCCAGTTGTCGCCGTTCGAGGCGAGCGTGTTGGCGCCGAGACCTTTCCACGTCGCCGCCGGCGAGTATGCCGCCGCAAGGGCACAGGCCAACACCGCGCCCAAAACATGGGCTTTCGGCATATCATTCCGCAACTTCATGGCAAGGCTCCTTTACGATTTCCGGCATTCCTTGCTGCATCCGGCTACACCACCGGAACTTTAATTTTTAAATCATAGAGGCTCTTGCAAAACCCCCCGGTCGCTGCGCCTTCTGGCCTGTCTGCCTGCATAGACGTACAGACCGGCTTGCGACCGGGGCGTTTTGTAAATTGAAGCGACCCGCTGCCCACCATGGGCCCGCCGGACGCCCCAACCTGCGCCCCGTCGTTTTCCGCGCAGAACATACCGCGCGCAAAACCAACGAGAGAAGTTTCCCACATTGCGGAGCGCTTGTCTACCCCCCCGAAAATAGTTGCAGACTGTTTTCTTTGCGACGCAGGAGAGCATCAAGAAACGGTTTGATGCCGAAGGCATCTGCATTCCGTTCCCACAGCAGGATGTACACCTCCAATCCTAGATTTGCCTAGATTTGCCAAGCTCCGATTCCCGCTTGTCTTCCCGTGCCGCACCTGCCAAAATAATCAAACGCCGCTTGTCGCGGCCATGGGAGTTCCGTATGCGCCACAGCCTGTTGACTTTGCTTGCCGCCGCCTGTCTGTCGGGCGCGGCTCTGGGAGAGACGCCCGCTATCGCGGTGGTCGATCTCGAGGAGCTGGTGCGCCTGCACCCTAACACGGCTTCGGACAAGAAGCTGCTGGAGCAGACCCTGAAGGAGTTCACCTCCCAGAAGGAGCAGCTCCAGACGCGCTTCGAGGAGGCGCGCAAGACCTTCGAGGAGGCCGTGCGCGAGGTCCAGAACCCGGCCCTGAGCGAGAAGGCCAAGAAGAAGGCCGAGGACGAGGCCATGGCGCGGCGCACGGCGGCAGTCGAGGCCGAGCGCGAGCTGACCGAGACGGTGCGCTCACTGCAGCGCCAGCTCACCGACCAGGAGGTGCGCATGCTGAAGCGCACGACCGGCGAAATCGAGGAGGCCATCACCGCCTATGCCAAGTCCAAGAAGATCGAGCTCGTGCTGCAACTGCCGGGCGAGAAGCTCGGGGCCGTCTCGGGCGTGCTGTATGCCGCGCCCCCGATGAACATCACGACCAACATCATGAAGCTCATGGGCATCCGGCCCGAGGCCGCCGCCGAGACGCTGCCGCTGCGGAAGGAAACGGAGCAGTGAGGCGGGCGGCATGACGTGGACAGTGGTGCAGATCGCCGCGCAGATCGACGCGGTTGTTGAAGGCGATACCGGCGCCGTGGTGTCGCGGGTGGCGGCGCTTGACGAGGCCCAGGCGGGCGATCTGGCCTTCCTGGCCAACAAGCGCTATGCCGCGCAGATGGCGTCCACTGCGGCCACAGCCGTGATCGTCGGACGCGACTGGCAGGGCGCCACGGCGGCCCGCGTCCTGCTGCGCGTGGCGCGGCCCGACAAGGCCTTCGCGGAGGCGGCCATGCTCTTCGCCCCGCCCGCGCCGCGGCGCCTGCCGGGCATCCACCCGACGGCGGTCATCGCGGCGGACGCCGTGCTGGGCGAAGCCGTGCATGTCGGCCCCTACGCAGTGATCGAGGCCGGCACGCGCATCGGCGACCGCACGGTCATCGAGGCCCAGTGCTTCGTCGGCGAGCACGCCGAGATCGGCTGCGACGGCCACCTCTATCCGCAGGTCGCGATCCGCGAGCGCGTGCGCATCGGCGACCGCTTCATCGCGCACTGCGGCGCCGTCGTGGGCAGCGACGGGTTCGGCTATACCGTCACGCCGCAACCGGGCGCGCTGCCGCTTGTCGAGAAGATCCCCCAGACGGGCACGGTGGTCATCGGCCACGATGTCGAGATCGGCGCCAATACGACGATCGACCGCGCGCGCTTCGGCGAGACACGCATCGGCAACCACGTCAAGATCGACAACCTCGTGCAGATCGGCCACAACGTGCGCATCGGCGACTGCAGCGGCATCATTGCCCAGGCGGGCATCGCCGGCAGCACACGGGTCGGCGCCGGCGTGATGATCTGGGCGCAGGCCGGCCTCTCGGGCCACCTCGCGGTCGGCGACGGCGCGCAGGTCGGCCCGCAGGCAGGCGTGGCGCGCGACGTGCCGGACGGGCAGTACGTGATCGGCAGCCCCGCCACCTCGATGCGCGAGATGGCCGCCGTCGCGTTCTCCCCGCGTCAGATTTCCAAGCTGCGGGAGCGCCTGGCAGGGCTGGAGGCCAGGCTGGCGGCCCTCGAAGGAAAATCAGAAACATGAAGATTCTGGTCACCGGCGGCTCGGGTTACATCGGCAGCGTGACGATCGCGCGCCTGCTGCAGGCGGGCCATCAGGTCCATGTGTTCGACAATCTCGAGCGCGGCCATCGCGAGGCGCTGCCGCCGGAGGCGCCGCTGACCGTGGGCGACCTGCGCGACGCGACCGCCATCGCCGGGATCCTGGCGAAAGTCCGTCCCGACGCCGTCATGCACTTCGCCGCGTACGCCCTCGTCGGCGAGTCCATGCGCCAGCCGGAGCTCTACTTTGCCAACAACGTCACCGGCGGCCTCAACCTGCTCGAGGCCATGCGCGCCGCCGGCACGCGGCAGATCGTCTTCTCGTCGAGCTGCGCGACCTACGGCGAGCCGGGCACCGCCGACATCGTCGAGACCACGCCCCAGGCGCCGACCAATCCCTACGGCGAGTCGAAGCTGGCCTTCGAGAAGATGCTGCAATGGTACGGGCGCATCCACGGCTTTCGGACCGTCGCCCTGCGCTACTTCAACGCCTGCGGCGCGACGGAGACGCTCGGCGAAGACCATGCCGACGAGACCCACCTGATCCCGCTCGTGCTGCGCGTCGCGCTGGGCCAGAGTCCCCACGTGAAGATCTTCGGCGACGACTACGACACCCCCGACGGCTCCTGCATCCGCGACTACGTGCATGTCGCTGACCTCGCCGAGGCCCACCTGCAGGCCCTCGAACGCGGCGCCACCGGCGCGCTGAACCTGGGAACCGGGCATGGCTTCTCCGTCAAGGAGGTGGTCGAGGCGTGCCGCCGCGTCACCGGCCACGCGATCCCGGCGATCGTCTCGCCGCGCCGGCCGGGCGATCCCGGGCGGCTGGTCGCCCGCGCCGCGCTCGCCGGCCAGGTTCTCGGCTGGAAGCCGCGGTACACAGGGATCGACGACATCGTCGCCACCGCCTGGCGCTGGCACCAGGCCCACCCGCGCGGGTACTAGGCCCGGGTTCTGTTTGATTGGAGGGGCTGTGCCCAGGTTTTGGTCAACGGCGGCGCCGGTCTTGCCAAGCCGGCCGGGCCTCGCTCGGCGTGTGCGCGCGGCGTCCGTGTGCGCGGTCCTGTGGGCCATCTCCTGCGTGGACGTAACGGCCAGCCCCCTGCCGCATGCGGCCTACATCTGGCAGCGCGCCTGGCATGCCGGTGTCACCAGTTCCCTGGCCGTTGCCGTCACGCAATTGGATGGCTTCATTGTGCTGGCCGCGGAGATGGGCGCCTCGAGGACGCACCGGGTCGCCTACGATCCCGCCGCTCTGGCGGCGAGCGGCCGCGCGATCGGCCTGGCGCTGCGCGTCAATGCCGGCACCGTGCTGAGCGAAGTGCCGCCGCTCGCCGCGCGACTGGTGGCCGCGGCCCGCTCCAACGGTCTCTCCCTCGCCG
>CAYRPP010000196.1:0-4014 GCA_964426115.1 uncultured Lentisphaerales bacterium
CCAAGGCGCGCGCCGTGCTGGAAGGCCGCATCCATGTGAGCTGCGCCGACGTGGCGCGGGCGGCGCTGCCGGTGCTGCGCCACCGCATCCTAACGAACTTCACCGCCGATTCGGAGGGCATCACGCCCTCGGGCCTCGTCGAGCGCCTGCTCCAAACCATCGAGCAGCCCGGCGAGAAGGATTACTGATTTTTCACCCCATCCGATTGCTTGGTCCTGTAGTGCGCAAGATGCGTGACCACCTGACACCACGCATCAAGGGGCTGCCGCTCCCGGCGGAAGCCGCAGTGGCGGGCGGCGCCGCGTTCGCCCTCTATCTGGCCACCCTGCAACGCGGTTTGTCACTGCCCGATTCGGCCGTCATCCTGGAAGCCATGCGGCGGCCCGTGCTCAGCGCCTTCGCTTGCAACCACACCCTCAACAACCTGTTCGGTTGGATCGTTGTCCGGTTGGTGCCGTTTGGCTCGCCGGCCTGGCGCGGCAACCTCGTCGCGGCTTGCTACGGCGCGGCGACGGCGGCGCTCTTCTATGCGCTGGTCCGGCGCCTGGGTGCCTCGCGGTCGCTGGCGGCTGTCTGCACCGCCTCTATGGCCGTATCGCATGGCGTCTGGTGGCACGCCACGGTCGTGGAGAACTACCTGCTCTCGGCGGTCTTCTTCCTAGCTTGCGGGCTGCTTCTGACTCACGCGGAACCGGAGACGGAGCAAGCATGGCCGCGGTGCCGCCGCTTCGCGCTCGGCTTCCTGGCCGGGCTCTCGCTGCTCAACCATCTGCAAAACTGTCTGCTGCTGGCCGGCTGCCTGCTGGCGCCGGGACACCGCGGGTGGCGACGGGGGACGGCGCCTTCGCTGGCGGGAGCGCTGCTGGGACTCGCTCCGTATCTGGTGCTGGCGGTCTGGGAGACTGTCGGCGGACGCGCCGGCGCCGAGCCGCTTGTTTGGCTGCTGGGCGGCGGCGGGTTTGGCGCGGCCATGTTCCGCCACGCGACGGATGGCGGGGCAGGGGAGTTGGCGCGCCTGCTGGTATGGCATCACCCGGGGCCCTTTCTGGCGGCCGTCGCCGCCGGTTTGGCCTGGACGCTGACGCGGCCGGCGGAACGCTGTCGGCCACTGTGGCGCCTAGCCTGGGTGGTGATCGCCGGCAACGCGCTCTTCTTCGCGGGCTATGCCACCTGGGACCGCTTCTCCTTCTTTCTGGCCGTGTGGGTGGCAGCCGACGTGGCGGCGGCCGGCTGGCTGGCCGCTTGTGAGCGCCGCCGGCCGGCCGTGGTGCGGCGGCTGGCCTTGCCTCTGCTGGCGCTGGGCGTGGCGGCCGCACCGCTCTTCTACGCCTGGCAGACGCGGCGGCTCGCCGAGGGCCGCGCTGGCTGGCTGACGCGCCCCTGGGCGCCGGTCGCCGAAGCCTACTGCGGACGTTACGACCTGGCGGGCATGCTGCTGGATCCCGTGCGGCGCGACCGCGGCACGATCGAAGTTTTTCTGCGGCGCGCCCTGGCGGCCGTGCCGCCCGGCGCGGTCTGGGTCGACGACGGCTCGACCTACGACCAGATCCTCTGGTTTCAGCGTCAGGAAGGCCTGCGGCCAGACGTGGAGGCGTTCCTGCTGGCCCATCCCCTGATTCCATGGCGCGGCGCCGACGCTCACAAGCTGGCGATGCGCTGCCAGTGGGAGGCGACTCCGCGGCGCTGGTTCATCGTCGCGGACCAGGGCCCATGCTCCATTCTCATCGGGCATCTGCGGCCCTTCGGCTGGCGCACGCGCCTCTTTCCCGTCGGTGGAGGTGCTCGCCTGACCGAGCTGGTGCGAAGCAATTTTCGCAAGCGCAGCCAAAAATCGACTATTCGCGGGGAGGCTTTTAATTTATAGTCTATGGCCGACATGTTCCACTTCGTCCCATCGTTTCTTGAACGGCACGAGCTGCTGCTGATGCTGGTTGTCCGCAATGTCAAGATCCGCTACAAGAATTCGGTGCTGGGGTTCTTCTGGTCGCTGCTGACGCCCGTCTGCTTCATCGCCATCTACGCCGTCTTTGCCGGGATCCTCGGCATCCGCGCCAGCGTGATCGGCGGCCAGCCGTTTGACTTCATGCCCTTCCTGATCACGGGCATCATCGTCTGGCAGTATACCGCAACCTGCTTCAACGATGCCCTGCATGCGATCACCGGCAATGCCAACCTGATCAAGAAGGCCCGCTTCCCGCGGCTCCTGCTGCCGTTGGCGATGGTTCTGGCCAACGCCGTCAACTTTCTGCTGACGCTGCTGGTCCTGCTGGTCTACCTGGCCTGCACCCGGACCACCTTCGGCTCCCCGGGCTGGCTGTCTCTCGCCCTCCTGGCGCAGACGGCACTCAGTCTCGGCCTGGCGCTGCTGATCGCCACGTCCAACGTTTTCTTCCGCGATACGGAACACATCACCGGCGTCGCGTCGATGGCCTGGTTCTTCCTGACGCCGGTCTTCTATCCGGTGACGCGCCAGGCCGAGTTCCTGGCCGCCTATCCCGTTGCCCCGTGGCTGGTGTACCTCAACCCGATGACCGGCATTTTGGAGGCCTACCGGGCCTTCTTCCTGGGACAGGCGCCCGTGGCGGGAGGTTTCGCCGTCTCCGCGGCGGTGGCCGTCGGCGTGCTGGCGGCGGGATTGGCGCTCTTCCAGTCGGCCGAGGGGCGCTTCGGAGACGTGCTGTGAGCCGCGATTTTCAGGCAGAGGCAGCCGGTGCTCCGGCGATCGTCGTCGAGGGTGTCGACAAGACGTTCCGGTTACACGGTCCCGGACGCACGCTGAAGTCGGTCGTGCTGGACGCCCTCCGTCCGGGCCGCCGCGCGCCGCCCTTCCACGCGCTGCGGCACGTGTCCTTCGCTGTGCGTCCCGGCGAGACCCTGGGCATCATCGGCGCCAACGGCGCCGGCAAGAGCACGCTGCTCGGTATCGTGGCCGGCACTCTGCGCCCGAGCAGCGGAACGGTGCGCACGCGCGGCACTGTCGCCTCGCTGCTGGAGCTCGGCGCGGGGTTCCACCCCGACCTGACGGGCCGCGAGAACGTCTTTCTCTACGGCGCGATCATGGGCATCCCGCGCCGCCGCATGGCCGCGCGCTTCGATGCCGTGGCCGCCTTCGCGGACATCGGCGCCTTCATGGAGCAACCGGTCAAGCACTACTCGTCGGGCATGTACGTGCGCCTCGGTTTCGCCGTGGCCGTCGAGGTCGATCCCGACGTCCTGCTGGTCGACGAAGTGCTGGCCGTCGGCGACGCGGCCTTCCAGCGCAAATGCCTCGACAAGATGCGCGCCTTCCGGGCCGCGGGCAAGACCCTGCTGATCATCTCGCACGATCTGCACACGATCCGCTCGGTCTCGGATCGCATTCTGCTGCTCGACCATGGCGAAGTCAAGGGGCTTGGCGCGCCCGACGAGATGGTCGCCTCCTACCAGCGCCAGGATCTCGCGCAACTGCCCGACGCCCCGCCGCGGCGCGAATGGGGCAGCGGCGAGGTGCGCGTCGTCCGGACGGAGCTGCTACGCCTCGACGGCGCGCCGGCCACGCGCTTTGCGGCGGACGAGGGCTTACGCCTGCGGCTGCATTACACCGCCGCCCATCCGGTTCCCTCGCCGGTCTTCGGCTTCGCCCTTGCCGACCGTCAGGGCCGTGTGGTGCATGGCAGCAACACGCAGCTCGCCGGCTTTGCGGTGCCGGAAGTCGCGGGGCAGGGGAGCATCGAGGTCGAGTTACCGCGTCTGGGGCTGGCCACCGGTCACTACCTGATCTCCTTCGCGGTGCATTCGCCCGACCACCTGACGCACTACCATCGCGTCGACCACGCCTTGTTCATAGAGGTCGAGAACCGGCTGGCCTTCGACGGCTGCGTCGAGCTGCCCAGCCACTGGAGAACATGCTGATGCTGCCCGACCTGCTTGCCGACCCGCGCGTGCATGCGGCGATTGCCCTGGCCCTCGAGGAGGATGTTGGCCCCGGCGACGCCACCACCCTGGCGCTGGTGGATCCCGGCATCCAGGCGACCG
>CAYRPP010000197.1:0-3979 GCA_964426115.1 uncultured Lentisphaerales bacterium
CGGCGGCGGAGGCCGGCGCGGATGTCGTCTGCCTCTGCGAGACGAACGGCGGCTGTTTCCCGGACGAGGTCGCACGCGGCACGGCGGCCGTCGTGGAGCGCCTGGGCGGCAGGACGGTGGTCGGCATCCACACCCACAACGACGCCGGACTCGGCATCGCCAATGCGCTGGCCGCGGTCGAGGCCGGCGCGACACATGTCCAGGGCACGCTGGCCGGTTTCGGCGAGCGGTGCGGCAACGCCAACCTCTCGGGCCTGATCGGCAACCTGCAGCTCAAGCTGGGCTACACCTGCATTCCCGAGGCCCGCCTGCCGATGCTGACATCCGCCGTGCGGCGCGTGGCCGAGGTGGCCAACATCGTCCTGGCCGACGACATGCCGTTCGTCGGGCGCAAGGCCTTCGCCCACAAGGCGGGCATGCACATGGACGGGGTCAAGAAGTGCGCCATCTCCTTCGAGCATGTGCCCCCGGAGGCCGTGGGCAACGCGCGCCGCTTCCTGATGAGCGAGGTGGCCGGACGCAGCGCGGTCGTCGACCGCATCCGCGAGCTGTCACCGGACGTCGACAAGCACGACCCCATCGTCGAGCGGGTCGTCAAGCGCCTCAAGGAGTTGGAGAACGAGGGCTACCAGTTCGAGGGCGCCGACGGCAGCTTCGAACTGCTGATCCGCAAGGCGCTGGGCACCTACAAGCCCTTCTTCGAGCTGGAACGCTTCCGCATCCTGGGCGAACGCCCCTCGGCCAACCCCGAGGCCGGCTCGGTGGCCATGGTCAAGATCATCGTCGGCGAGGCCGAGGAGGTCACGGCCGAGGAGGGCAACGGACCGGTCAACGCCCTTGACCGCGGCCTGCGCAAGGCGCTCGACCGCTTCTACCCGCGGCTGGCGGAGGCGCGCCTGACCGACTACAAAGTGCGCGTGCTCGACGGCAGCGCCGCCGCCGCCGCCAAGGTGCGCGTGCTGATCGAGTCGACCGACGGCCGGCGCGTCTGGTCGACCGTCGGCGTCTCGACGGATATAATCGAGGCGAGCTGGATCGCCCTGGTCGACGCCATCGAGTACAAGCTCTTCCACGACCGCGAGGAGGCGCCGTCCGCGGCCGCGCCCTGAGCCGTGCGCGTCCGGACGCCGTTGAACGCCATGCCACATCACTTCTTCATCTACGGCCCCCCGGGCTCCGGCAAGAGCACGCTGGGCAAGGCTTTGGCCGACCGCCTCGGGCTGCCGTTCGCCGACCTGGACGCCGCCATCGAGCAGGCGGCGGGCCGGCCGATCCGCGAGTTGTTCGCCTCCGGGGGCGAGGCCGCCTTCCGCGTCCGCGAGGCGGAACAGCTTCGGCGCGCCGTCGCGGCCGTGCCGGAGTCGGTGATCGCGCTGGGCGGCGGGGCGCTGCTGGATCCCGCCGGCCGGAGCCTGGCGGAGCAGTCGGGCCGGATTCTCTTCCTGGAGACGCCGGCGGCGGTGCTCGAGGCCCGCACCGGAACGCAGCCCGGCGTCCGCCCGTTGCTGACGAGCCGCAGCCGCGCGGCGCGCGCCCCGCTGGCGGAACTGCTGGAACGCCGCGCGGCGCACTACGCCTCGTTTCCGCTGCGCATCGACGGCGGACACGACCGGCTGGAGGAGAAGCTCGACCAGGCGCAGATCTGCCTGGGCGCTTTCCGCATCCGCGGCATGGGTCGCCAGGAGACGACGGTGCGCGTCGGCTCTGGACTGCTGGCCTCGCTGGGCTGGCGGTTGCGCGCCGCCGGCGGAACCGGGGCCAGCCTCGTGGTCGCGGACACGAACACGGCGGATACGTATGGCGCGGCGGCCGTGGACGCGATCCGGCAGGCGGGTGCGGCAGCCACCCTGCTGACGATCCCCGCCGGCGAGGCGCACAAGCGCCTGGAGACCGTCCAGTGTCTCTGGCAGGGCTGCCTGGAGGCCGGCCTCGACCGCGGTGGCACGGTAGTCGCCGTCGGCGGTGGAGTGGTCGGCGACCTGGCGGGCTTTGCCGCCGCGACCTGGATGCGCGGTGTGCGCTGGATCGGCGTGCCGACCACGTTGCTGGCGATGGTCGACTCGAGTCTCGGCGGTAAGACCGCCTTCGATCTTCCCGAGGGCAAGAACCTGGTCGGCGCCTTCCATCCGCCCGTCCTTGTGCTGGCCGACACGCGGACGCTCCGGACGCTCCCCGCCGCCGAACTGCGCTGCGGCATGGCCGAGGCCGTCAAGCATGGCGTTATCGCCGATCCCGGCCTGCTGGCCGCGATCGAGGCCCTGCCCGGTGTCGACGCGGCGGCCTTTGGCGATGTGCTCGTCGCGCGGGCCATGGCCGTAAAGATCGCCATCATCGAGCAGGATCCCTACGAGAAAGGCCTCCGCGCCGCGCTGAACCTGGGCCACACGCTGGGACATGCTGTTGAGGCGGCTTCCGGTTTCACGCTCCGGCATGGGGAAGCCGTCGCCATCGGACTGGTGGCCGAGGCGCGGCTTGCCGAACGGATGGGCCTCGCGACGGAACCCGGGCTTGGCGACCGGCTGGCCCGGCTGCTGGAACGGCTGGGGCTGCCGGTGGCCATTCCCGCCGGGCTTGACCGCGAGGCCATCCGCCGCGCCCTGCGCCTCGACAAGAAGAACGAGTCCGGCACGGTGCGCTTTGCCCTGCCCCTCCGCGCCGGCGAGGTGCGCACGCGGGTGGCTGTCGATGTCGATGGTCTTCTGTCGGGCATTTGAAGACTTCCTGAGCTCGGCCGGACTTTTGATGACCGGTTCCGCCATCCCGCGGCATCACTTCATGTCCGCCAAACCCTGCACGGTGACCTGCTCCCAGCCCGGCAGGGAGAGGAAGTGCGTCAGCAACAGGGCGCAGGCGGTGGCGTCGTAGAGCGCGTCGTGCGGTGCGCGACCGGGACAGGCGGCTTGCAGCGCGCCTTGCAGTCCGAGCGCGGCCACGGCGTCGTCCAGTGCGGCCGACGCCAGGCGCGGGTAGTAGCGGCGCACGAGGCGCAGGGTG
Organism: uncultured Lentisphaerales bacterium; assembly: GCA_964426115.1. Taxonomy (GTDB): domain Bacteria; phylum Verrucomicrobiota; class Kiritimatiellia; order RFP12; family JAAYLN01; genus JAAYLN01. Next base: position 2,995 of record CAYRPP010000197.1, read on the forward strand.
TCGATCCACGGACCGAAGCGGTGGAGCGGCAACGCGCGGCGCAGCACGCCGCGCTCGGTGCCGATGTTGTGGGCCACCAGCGGCCGATTAAGGAGCCATCGGTCGGCCAGGGCGGGCCAGAGGTCGGCCAGGGACGGTGCCTCTGCCAGTTCGCGGCGCAGCCGCGCATGGCGGCCGGGAGCATGGGGATTGAAGGGCCGGTCGGCGGAGACGCGCAGCCAGGACTCGAAGCTCTCCCCGGACAGCCTTCCACAGTCAACCTCCGCGATGCCGATCTGCCACGGCTCCACGGGCCATCCGCGCACGCTGCCCGTGGTCTCGAAGTCGAGCACTGTTAGAATGGCCTTTTGAGCCAGCTCGCTGGGAGTATCGAAGGAGGGGCTCAAGGGAGGGTTCAGGGTTCAGGGTTCAGGGTTCAGGGGAGAGGGGAGAGGGGGAAGGATAGCCGCACGGGGTGGCACCATAGTCCTCAGGCTCTTCATGGATGGACGCTCCTGGCCAACGGCGATCCGCCTCCGGCAATTGTATCTCCAGGGTACGCTCCATGCCGTTGAGCATCCGGATGCACTCCTGATATCGTGCATGAAACGCGTCGTATGTCGCACGGGGCTCGTAGCCTTTCAGGTGAGCCATGAAGAGATGATGGATCGTTTCCGCCGCTTCGCCGCGGCTCCGATTGACACCCTCGATCTTGTTCCGAACATGCCGGTCATCATACTTCTCGGCAAGCTGGGCAGCCGCGCTGTTCGATGACCGTCTGGCCTGCGACGCCAATTCGTATTTTTCCTCGGGCGGCCATCGGTGAGTCACTTCGCTTACATCAATGTGGAGCCGACAAAGTCTTTGATAAACGACCAAATCCTCCAAGCGCTGATAAGTCTTCACAATTACTCTCCCAATCCCCTGAGCCCTCTCCCCTGAACCCTGACCCCTGACCCCTGACGCCTGACCCCTGACCACTACTCGCTCATCTGCATGTCGCATA
>CAYRPP010000198.1:0-3962 GCA_964426115.1 uncultured Lentisphaerales bacterium
TCACGGGCGGGGGCGGACGCCACATCACCGCGCACGGCAGCTATCCGCTGAAGACAGGCGATGTCTTCCTGATCCGCGGCAGCACGCGCCACGGCTATGCCGGAACCGAGCGTCTGGGACTGGTCAACATCCTCTTCAACCCGCGTCAGGCGCGGCTGCCGCTCAACGAGCTCGACCTGGGCGCCGTGCCGGGCTACCACGCCCTCTTCCAGATCGAGCCGCGCATGCGCCAGGCGGGGCGCGGCGGTCTGCGCCTGGGACTCAATGCCGCGCAGCTCGAGCAGGCGGCCGCGGTCGTCGGGGAGCTCGAGGCGGAGCTGCGCGCGCGCCGCCCGGGCGGGTGCTTCATGGCCTGCGGGCACCTGATGCGGTTGATCGGGTTCCTCTCGCGCTGCTACTCGGCCCTGCAGGAGCCGCGGGCGACGCCGGTGCTGGGGATCAGCCGCGCGCTCAGCCACATCGAACAGCATTTCGCCGAGCCGTTGACCGTCGCGCGGCTGGCGCGGGTGGCCGGCATGTCGGAAAGCACCTTCATGCGGCGCTTTCGCGAGGCCGTCGGGCGTTCGCCGGTCGAGTACCTTATCCACACGCGGATCTCCCAGGCCTGCGGACAGCTCCGTCAGGACGACAGCCCGAAGCTGGCGGCGGTCGCGGCCGCCTGCGGCTATGCGGACGCCAACTACTTCAGCCGCCAGTTTCACCGCGTCATGGGCTGCACCCCGCGCGCCTACCGCACGCTGCCGACCACGCCACGGGGTTGAGCGTTCAGGGTTCAAACGGACCGCGCCCCTTCGCGTGCGCAGAAATCGCTTTTGCAGACACGTCATGATCATCTACACTGCCCCGCATGAATACGTCCCCCCTTGATGTCCTGGTCCTCGCCGACCTGCACTATACCGCGCTGGCGCGGCACACCTGCCCCCTCCCCAGCCGCCAGGCCCCCCTGGCGCTGATGCTCGTCAAGAAGGCCCTGGCGCGCCTACGCGCGCGCGGGATCACGCCCGGTCTGATCCTGCTGCTGGGCGACCTGGTTGACGATGGCGTGGCGCCCGAGGCCCCGGAAGATCTGGCGTGCATCGCCGGCGCGCTGGTCAAGACCGGCATCCGTACATTGGCGGTGCCCGGCAACCACGACGGGGATCCCGAACGGTATGCCCGGCTCTTCGATTCAGCGCCGGGCCTCCATATCGTCAACGGCTACGGGTTTCTGCTGTTTACCGACCAGCGCGGCGAAGACGAGCACTATTCCCGGACGCCCGAGTCCCTGGCATGGCCGTCGCAGGCCGCCGCCCAACATCCGGACACGCCCTTGATCGCCGTGCAGCATAATCCGCTCCACCCGGCGATTCGATCCGGTTATCCCTACCTGCTGGACAACAGCGACGCGGTGTCGGCCTGCTACCGGGATGCCCGCGTGCTGCTCTCGCTCAGCGGCCACTACCATCCGGGACAACCGGCGCATGTGCACGAGGGGGTCACCTACGCCACCGCTCCCGCGCTGGCCGAGGCGCCCTTTTCGTTCCAGCACCTGCGGCTGGATGGGCGCCGGTTCGAGCTGACGACGCACACCCTGCGGATCGGGGTTCCGGGACTCTGCGATGTCCACTGCCACACGGAATTCGCCTACTGCGCGACCACCGTGTCGGCCGGCGTCAACCGGGTGCTGGCGGAGCAGCTGGGCCTGGGCACGCTCTGCCTGACGGAACACGCCTTTCACCTCTATTTTCCGGGCGAGATCGCCTGGACGTACGACTGGCAGCGCGACCGCGGGCTGGCCGAGGCCGTTTGGAACGGCTCGCCGCGGCGCGGGCGGATGGCGGCCTACAGGCGCTTTGCCGCCGCCCAGCGCGGTCCCGGCGTGCGCATCGGCCTGGAGGTCGACCTGATGGCGGGAGGCGAACTGCTGCTGCACCCGGACGATGCCACGGGCTGGGACCTGCTCGTCGGCGCGGTCCACGAGATCGACACCGTGCGCAAGGGCACGACGCAGGAGGAGATGGAGCGGCTCTTCATGCGCGACCTGGAACGGCTGCTGACCTATCCGATCCAGGTGCTGGCGCACCCCTTCCGGATCTTCACGCGGCACCAGATGGCCAAGCCGGAGCACCTGTACCGCGAGGTGGCGCAGCGGCTGGCCCGGGCCGGCGTGGCCGCGGAGATCAACTTCCACACCAACCAGCCCGAGCCGGCCTTCATCCGGGCCTGCCTGGATGCCGGGGTGCGGCTGGCACTGGGAAGCGACGCCCACCAGTTCGAGGAGGTAGCCGATTTCGACCCGCATCTCCGCCTCCTGCGCGATGCGGGGATGGAGTTGAACGACGTGGCGCGCCACCTGTACGCGCCTATTTGATGATCGCCCGGTAGAAGAGGCGGTCGTCCGTGACACCCGGGAAGGTGTAGGTGTGGACATCGCCGCCCGCGCCGTCGTTGAACTGCGCGCCCGTGATGGCGGTAGCGGCGACATCCTCAAACGTGCCGCTCAGCAGGCTCTCGCGCGACTGCAGCCAGAGCGTGCCGTTGATGTCGCCGAGCTTCGAGAAGTTGTCGCGGTCCAACTGCACCGTGACGTGCAACTCGCCGCCCGCGAAGCCGATGTCCGTCACGCGCAGGTCGGCGACGGTTTCGACCGTCGGGTCGGTATTGAGCAGGTATTCCGTGCCGACGTCGAAGGGGTCGCCGTCGCCGGCCGCCACGGCGTGCTCGGGCCACTGCTGCAGCCACTCCACCGGCACGCCTGGGCCGTAGGTGTCGACCGCCGCGAAGGTGACGTGATTGCTGATGTCCGCGTCCATCGAGACCACCTGCCAGAGGTAGTTGCTCTGCCCGACGGCGGCGGGAACCGGCGTCCCGTTCGACTCGAACGCCGCGATGCGGTACCAGGGATCGGCCGCGTAGGGGATCTGGACGCTGGAGCCGACGTTGACCTGCTCGCTTATCAGCGGCGCATAGGATCCGTCGTGGGTGCCATTGGGGCCGATAGCCGATGTCAGGAAGACATAGCCGGACGGCGGCGGGGCGATGTCGGCGAGGCGTTCGCCCTCGTTGATACCGCCGGGCGTATACGTTCCGCTGGCGGTCGCGGGCCAGTAGAAGTCGTCCAGCGTATCGCCGGCCTCGACCTCCTCGAGGGTCCTCAGGCCGAGCGGCGCGGCGGAGTAGTAACCCTTGTTGCCCGCGTAGAGGTAGCCCAGCGGCACGAGCACCGACTTGGCCGTCGAGCCCCAGCAGAGCTTCTGCTCGAGGGAGCCGCAGCTACGGTAGAGGTGCAACCCCGCATTTTGCGCAACACTCTGCGCATTCGAGTTCACAAAGGTCTGGTTGACATTGGCCACGCCGGGGTCGCCCCAGACGAAGAAGCCCCAGCCGTTGGTTGTGTTGCCTAACGTGAAGTCCTCGATAGTGCAGGTTTCCGTGGGAAGTTTCGTCACGTAGTTGATCAACTGGATGCGCCAGCCGTCGAGCGACGTCTGCGCCGGGCCGATCAGCTCGATGTATTCGGTGATGTACGGTGCAAAGGGAACGGGGTTGACCTCGTTGACCCAGACCGAGTAAGGCGGGCAGGAGTAGACGATGTAGTATGGCGACCAGCCCTGCGCCTGGTGGTCGGCATTGATATCGACGGGGAAGTACCACTCCGGGTTGGTGAAGGTCGGCTCGGTCTGGAAGACGCGCGAGGGATTGGAGGGCGAGCCGCCCTCCTCGTAGTGCGTGCCCCAGGCGAAGAACTGGACGACCGCGTCGACCGCCGCCGCGGGAACGGGGGCGGCTTCCGTCGTGCGGTAGGTGCGCGAACCCGGGGCCAACGGTTGCAGTTCGAGCCTGCGGCTGCCGGGCGAGTCTCCGCAGGTCCACCAGTTGGCCACGCCCCAGGTGTTGGATCCCAGGTTGTAGCTCAGGAAGATCCGGACGTTCTTCGGGCTCATCAGGAAGCGCCCGATGTCGACCTCGACCGCCACCGGGCC
>CAYRPP010000199.1:0-3957 GCA_964426115.1 uncultured Lentisphaerales bacterium
CGCGGGTCGAGCATCCCGCCGTGCTGGGCCCCTGCCGCCACTTCCACGACGACCATGGCTACCGCGTCGTCGAGATCGGCGTCGACGGCGGGGGGCTGCTCGACCTCGACATGCTGCGCAATGAACTGCGGCGCGGGCCGGCCCTCGTCTCGCTAATGTGGGCCAACAACGAGACGGGCGTCCTCTTCCAAATGGAGGAGATCGCCCAGATCGTCAAGTCCGCCGGGGCCGTGCTGCACACCGATGCGGTACAGGCCGTCGGCAAGGTGCCGGTCGACGTGCGCCGTGTGCCGGTCGACATGCTCTCCTTCGCGGGTCACAAGCTGCACGCGCCCAAGGGCATCGGTGTGCTCTACGTCCGGCGCGGCACGCGCCTGAAAACCTACATGATCGGCGGCCATCAGGAGCACGGGCGCCGCGGTGGCACGGAGAACGTGCCCTACATCGCCGGCCTGGCCCGCGCCTGCGACCTCGCGCGGGAGCATCTGGCCGAGTCCGGCGCCGTGGCGGTGCTTCGCGACCGGCTCGAGAACGGCCTGCTGGCGACCTGTCCCGATGCGAGCGTCAATGGCGACCGGACGCACCGTGTGCCGAACACGACCAACATGAGCTTCTCGCTCATCGAGGGCGAGGCCATCCTCTACCACCTCAGCGACCTGGGCATCTGCGCCTCGTCGGGGTCGGCCTGCTCGTCGGGCTCGCTCGAGCCGTCGCACGTGATCCGCGCGATGGGCATCCCCTTCACGGCGGCGCACGGCTCGATCCGCTTCAGCCTCAGCCGCTACACCACGGCGCGCGAGATCGACTACGTGCTGGAGCACATGCCCCGCATCGTCGCCAAGCTGCGTGCCATGTCGCCCTTCGTGAACTAGGCCATCTTGGGCGCGCGTTCCAGCAGGAACTGCTCGGCCTCGGACGACCATAGTCCCCGGTTGCGCGCGCAGATCGCGGCCAGACCGGCGAAGAGCGGATCGTCCGCGCCCCGCGCCTCGAAATCGGCGATCGCGGTCATCGGCATCGAGATGTGGGTGTAGACCAGCTTCTTGCCGCCGGGGATCGTGGGCAGGCGGATGGTCGTGTCGGCGGCGGAATCGAGGCCCCCGACGTGCGTGATCATGACGGCCGGGTTGATCGCGCCGGCGCCCATCAGGCGCAGGGCGTCCTGCAGATCCTCCGTGTTGCCGCCCGAGGAACCGACGACATGGTGTCCCATGTAGTGCACGTCGTAGAAGTTCATGCGGGCCGTGAAGTCGGTCTTCGTGGGGCCCGCGAAGAAGTTGAGGCAGCCGTTAAGTCCCATCAGTGCAGAGGCCTGCTCGACCAGCGCGGCGACCGGCGCGAAGACGAAGACGTCGTCGAAGCCCTTGCCGCCGGGCGTCAGCGCCCGCAGGGCGGCGATGGGGTCGGGGAAGGCGGCGGTGTTGACGTAGTGCAGCGCGACGCCGCGTGAGGCGGCATCCGCAGGCGTGAAGATCGCGGCGGCGCGGTCGAGACGCCCTTGGTCGATGTCGGTGACGACCAGCACCGCGGGCCGGTTCTGATCGTTCAGCGCCAGATCCACCGAACTGAGGCCCATCGGGCCGGCCCCCGCCAGCACGGCCATGGCCCCACCGGGGCGCAGTCCCATCTGGTGGACGTAGGTGCCGGGGGTGTAGTGGTAGTTGGTCTTGAAGGCGCCGATGATGCAGGAGACCGGTTCGGCCAGCGAGGCTTTGAAGAAGGCGTCGCCCTCGTATGGCAGCAGGCAGTTGAGTTCCATCACCTCGCGGGGGATGACGACGCGTGTGGCATGTCCGCCGATGTTGCGGTAGGAGTAGCCGGGGGCCATGTGCTCGCGCCCCGGCATGCTGAGCGCGGGTTGGATGGCGAACTTCTGCCCAGGCTGGAAGCGCTTGCGCCATTTCCGGCCCACCTCGACGAGGCGTCCACAGAACTCGTGGCCCAGAATGATGGGGTTGATGGCGCAATCATCCGGCACGCGCTTGTGGCGTCCGCCTTGTTCCGCGGCCTTGTGGTCCGACATGCAGATGCTGTTGGAAACGATCTCCGCCAGGATCTCGTCGTCGGCGAGGGCCGGCAACTCGAAGCTTTCGAGCCGGAGATCGTTAGAGCCATAGAGCCGCAAAGCCAGGGTCTGCATGCAAATTCCTTCTGTTCAGTGGTGCTATGTAAAATCAAGCGGCATCAGTATGCCGCAGAAACGCGCTGGCGGCAAGGCGATTGGCTACTCCGAAGGGCTGAAGGGCTTGGTGGTCGCCTGTCCGTCAGGGCCTCTGACCAGTAGTTCGATGCGGCGCTCGACCTCGTTGAGCTTGTCGGTGCAGTGCCGGACCAGCTTCTGGCCGCGCTCGAAGGCGTTGACCATCTCGTCGAGCCCCATCTCGCCGAGTTCCATTTTGTGTACCAGCGTCTCCAGCTCCGCCAGGGCCGGCTCGAAGCCCAGCCCCTCGGGAAGATCGTCCTTCTTCGTTTTTTTGGATTCCATGACTGGCTCCCAGCTGGTTAGGTCTGGAATGGTGGGCGGTGAGGGGCTCGAACCCCCGACGTCCTCGGTGTAAGCGAGGTGCTCTAGCCGACTGAGCTAACCGCCCTGCAACTGTGCAACATTATACTGGCGCGGCGGTTTCGGCAAGCCGGAAAGGCGAGGCCTTCGGCATCGTCCTCCCCATCCTCAGTCGCAACCGCTTCGCGATCCTCCTGAAGGCCATGGCGCGGAGCACCCGGCACCTGTTCGTGCAGTTCGGCTTCCCCGCCGACGAGGTGGGCAATGCGCTCGTGTCGGAAGACCTGCTGGATGCCAAGGGCGTCAATCCCTGGAGCGACGTGCTGACGGAGGAACGGTTCAAGGAGCTCTTCGGCGTGTGCCGCAACCCCTTCACGGGAATAGACTACGTGGCCTACTACCGCGAGCTGGCGGAGGCCGAGGGTGCCCGCTGCACGATGCTATTCGCCAACGATCCGCGGCGCATCCTGCAGCACGTGCCCCGGGTGCTGGCCTGCGACATCCACAGCCGGTCGCGCACCAAGCGGCTGCTGGCAGCGGCCGGGGCGGAGAAGGTCTTCGGACTGGACGATGTCCTGACGGCACCGGTCGACGGCAGCGGCTTCCAGCCGCAGTTCGGCCTGCTGGGGTCGAACAAGGCCGACGAGGAGCACGTGAGGCTCTTCCCACGCGACTGCCAGCCGGTGGTCGACCGCATCCATTGGCTGCTGCGGGAGAAGACCGGCAAGACCGTCGAAGTGATGGTCTACGGCGACGGCGCCTTCAAAGATCCGGTCGGCAGGATCACAGCCAAGCAGGCCGAACTGGGCGGCACCATGGAGGCCAAGGGCACGACACCCCGCCGGCTGACCGATCTGATCGGCTCGCTGTGCGACCTGACCTCCGGCAGCGGCGACAAGGGCACGCCCGTCATCCACATCAAGGGTTATTTCGACAACCTGGCATCCGTGTGATGCCCGGAGTGTCGGCGAGCGCGGCGAAGTCGGCCCTCAGGGCATCGCGATCTCGGCCTCGACAAGCGTGACGTTGCTCTGTTTGGCGTTGCGGCTCTGCTGGCGCACGATTTCGAAGAGGCAGTCGGCTTTCACGCCGGGAGCAACAGTCGTCGTGAACTCGGGCGTCTGGAAGTCAAAGAGCTTGATCCCCGGCAGGACGCTGCGGAACGCCACATGCCCCGGGAAGGCGCGCCGCACCTCAACCTCGATCGGCTTGGCCGTGTAGTTGCGGATGCGCTGGGTGTAGACCTCGTGGTCGGCCCAGCCGGCAACGGAGCTGTTGACCTCGATGTCCACACCGCCGCCGACCTGGCGGAACACATCCATCCCCTCGATCCTCATCCAGATCGTGTCGCGAAAGGTCTTGAGCTTGATCAGCTCGAAGATCACCTCGGGATCGGGTTCCAGGCTGATCTCGAACTTGTCGCCGACGGGGATGTACTTCGTCGGCTGCTGCGC
>CAYRPP010000200.1:0-3863 GCA_964426115.1 uncultured Lentisphaerales bacterium
AGAGCCGCTTCTGCGTGGTGTAGATCGAAAGCTTGCCGCAGTCCATCGCGATCCAGTGGCGGCCGAGCTTCTCCGCCACCGCCGCCGTTGTGCCGCTGCCGGAGAAACAGTCCAGGACGATGTCGCCTGCGTTGGACGAAGAACGCACGACTCGTTCAATAAGCTCCTCTGGTTTTTGCGTTGGGTAATTGATTCGCTCAACACCCTGTGGAGAAACCGGCGAAATGTCATTCCACAAGTCTTGCAACATTACCCCGGGCATCTCGTCCAGATAACGCTTGTATGTTGGCATATTTCCAGGAACATGTTGAATACGGCCTTCTTCAACGAGGCGGTCCAATGCCTGTTGCATGGTTTCACCGGGTTCCAATCCAAGCGCCCAATGACGGTTTGCTGTCGGACGTACGATCTCGCTATTCAACTTCAGTGGGCCGCCTGAATCTCCACGACGAAATCCGGGAGCCGTAAGGTCGCTAAGGCGATAGCGTTTTCCCGTCTTAGGGTCTCTATATTTGTACCATGTAACTATATAGTTGTCAGCATACTCAGAGTACTGCTGATTCCAGATCCATCGTTCACCCTTGGAATAATAAAGAAGTGTTTCATGAATGCGTCCAAACTGGCCAAGACCGTCAAAAGCTCCGCTCTTTGCCGATTGTCGTTTCCATATTATCTCATTCTGAAAATTCTCCTCCCCGAAGACCTCGTCCATCACGGCCTTGATGTAGTGGCCCTTCTTTGTGTCCAGGTGCACATAGATGCTGCCGTCGTCGGCGAGGAGTTCGCGCAGGAGGATGAGGCGGCGGCGGAGGAACTCGATGAACTGGGCGCCGATGACCTTGTCGCGGTAGGCCTTCTCGCGGTCCTTCATGAAGTCCTGTTTGGTGGCGAAGGGCGGATCGATGTAGACGAGCTTGATCCTGCCGCGCGTGCCGAAGCGGTTCTCGCCGCGCTGGTCCTCCAGCAGGCCGCGCAGGGCGAGGAGGTTGTCGCCCCACACGAGGAGGTTGCGCCAGTCGGCGTCCTTGTGCGGGCGGTCGGTGCAGAACTCGCGGACGAGCTGCCAGGGGGCGGGCGGCGTCCGGGCGAGCACCTCCTCGCGCTTGAGCTTGCCCTCGTAGACGAGGCGGTACTCCTTGCCCACGGGTTCGGGGCTGGCACCCTCGGGAAAGAGGCGGTTGCGCCAGGCGGTGGGCAGCGGCTCGCCGGCGGTGATGCGGCGGATCAGCTCGCGGCGTTCGGTTTCGTTGAAGTCGTGCATGTACACCTGTAAGAGCGGCGCCGATGAACGACCGGACCTCCCCGGCGTCAAGGGCCTGTATCGATGATCAGTGGGCATTGTAGCACGGTCGCCCGAAACCGCGAGGTCTAAATTGAAAGCCCGGATTTGACAGACGCGTGCCAGGTGGCTATGGTTGGTATTGTTCACGGTCAAAGGTGGAAGGACACGTATGGCGGATAACGGGAATGGCGAGACGCCTGTGCGTTGCGAGGTGGCGCGCTACACGGAGGCGGACTGCCTGCACCGCCGGGATCTGGCACCGGAGGAGGCGCTGGCCCTCTGCGACCTGTCGTCCAGCGAGGGTGTCCTGTGGCTGAATGTCGACCGCGTGTCGGATCACGCCGTGATCCAGGCTGTCGCGCGGCACTTCGGCATGCATCCGCTGCTGGTCGAGGACGTCCTGCACACTGCCCAGCGCCCGAAGCTGGAGGCGTACGACAACCAGCTATACCTGGTGGCACGCATGCTGGGCTACGACACGACGGCGCAGCGCGTGACGGTGGAGCAGGTGAGCCTTGTGCTTGGGCGGAACTGGCTGGTGCTCTTCCAGGAGAATCCTGGCGATATCTTCGATCCGGTGCGTCATCGGTTCCTGACGCCGGGCACGCGGCTCCGCTCGCGGGGGGCCGACTGGCTGCTCTACGCCTGCCTCGATGCGCTGGTCGACAGCCATCTGGGCGTTCTGGAGCAGGTGGACGACCGCATCGAGGCGACCGAGGAGTCCCTGTTCGGGAATCCGGGCCAGTCCCTGTTCGCCGAGCTGCACGAGGTGCGCAAGCAGATCATGATGCTGCGGCGCTGCATCTGGCCCCTGCGCGATGCTGTCAATGCCCTGCAGCACGACGAAACGGGCCTGGTCCATCCCGAGACCGTTCTCTATCTTAGGGACGTCTACGACCACACCGTGCGCCTGATCGACACGGTGGAGACCAGCCGCGACACACTGGCCTCGATGCACGACCTCTACCTGACCTCCGTCAGCAACCGTTTGAACAGTGTGATGAAGGTGCTGACCATCATCTCCACCCTCTTCATTCCGCTCTCCTTCGTGACCGGCATCTTTGGCATGAACTTCCGACACATGCAGGTGCTCGACAAGGCATGGGGATATCCGGCCGCGCTGGGGCTCATGGCCGCGATGGCGGCGGCCATGCTGGCCTTCTTCAAACGCAAGGCGTGGTTCTGACCGACCGAATACGGGCTGGCCATGGCGCGGGGGTGCCGGATATACTTGCACATGAACGGTATAGTAATCGCCCAACGCCGTCCATAGCGACATGTCCACCTCAGCCCCGATCATTGAACTTGAGAAAGTCTGCTGCGGCTACGGTTCGCAGGAGGTGCTGCACAATGTCACCTTCGCGTTGCCGCACGGCTCAATGACCGGCATCGTCGGTCCCAACGGCGGTGGCAAGACCACCCTGCTGAAGCTGCTCCTCGGCCTGGTCGCGCCGCACTTCGGTAGCGTGCGCGTGCTGGGCGAGGCTCCCGCGCGTGTCCGCAGCCGCATCGGCTACGTGCCCCAGCATTTCCCCTTTGACCAGCGCTATCCCATCAGCGTGGGCGACGTCGTCCTGGCCGGACGGATCGACCGCCACCGTTTCGGACCATATCGGCGGCGCGACCGCCAGATCGTCGGCGAGGTGCTGGAACGGGTGGGTTTGGCGGACCGCACCGGCCGCGGCTTCGCGGAACTTTCTGGTGGCGAGCGGCAGCGGGTGCTGGTGGCTCAGGCGCTGGCCGCCGATCCCGAGCTGCTGCTGCTGGACGAGCCCACCGCCAACGTCGACGCCCGCGTGGCGCAGGAGCTCCACGCGCTCTTCGCGCGACTGGCCGGCAAGATCACGGTTGTCCTGGTCTCGCACAATCTCAGCGTAGTCGCCGCCCACGCCAGCCACATCCTCTGCGTCAACCGCACCACCGAGCTGCATCCCGCCTCTGCGATGATCCAGAGCCGCCTGCACACGGCGGCCGGCGACGATCTGATGTTCATCCGCCACGACGCGGCCTGCCATGTCATGGACGCTTCGCAGGTGCTTGCCGCACCGCACGTCGGCGGACCGGAGGCCCGCCCGTGACCGTCATCCTCTGCCACGTCGGCCCCGACGATGCCTTCAGCCCCGCCTTCCGCCAGAAGCTGGCAGCGGCCGCGGGCGTGGATCCCGGAGCCATTGCCGAGGTCCGCCACCTGGCGGCGCGCGTGCTGACTGACGTTCCGCCGGTACTCACTGTCACGCCGGGGGAGGCCTGCTGGATCGGCTGCCTCCGTCCGCGGGCGGTAAGGGCGCTGCTGGCCCACGCCGGCATCCGGCTGGAACTGGCGCCGGTCAACTGGCTGTCGGACATCCCGGCCCCCGCGCCGCAGTCCGGTGCCGGGCCGGGAAACCCCTGGTTCCCGGTGATCGACCGCGACCGCTGCCGCGACTGCGACCAGTGCCGCCAGTTCTGCCTCTTCGGCGTCTACGAGCGGAACGATGCCGTCGGCGTCGTGGTTCGGCATCCCCTGAACTGCAAGCCGGGGTGTCCCGCCTGCGCGCGCCTCTGCCCGGAGCGGGCGATCATTTTCCCGTTCTGCCCGGAG
>CAYRPP010000201.1:0-3849 GCA_964426115.1 uncultured Lentisphaerales bacterium
CAGCCCAGCAGGATCAGGCCCAGAATGCCCGGTCCCAGGAACTGCTCAGCATGCTTGAACGCCCGGTTTCGAAGGGGATCCATGTTGCTTGTGAAAGGCCGCCGCGCGCATTCCAGCACAGAGCCCAGCAGCCCGCGCCGCGGAGAAGCGACGTGACCATTGTACCAGAGCCCGCCGCTTGCGGCACTGGAAAAGGTGATCGAACAGAATCGAAGAAATCTGCGAAGAAATCTGCTTGACGACTGAACGCTATCCTCGGTAACCTGACCCCGCAGCGGAGATCGGTTTCAATAACCACTGTTGCTGTCCAACCACTTACGACAATTTCTATGACGCAAATCATGGAACGGCGGGTGCTGTTCGCACAATATGCGTGACGCAGAATACGATGTTACGTCCCGGGCGCCTGCCGCAGCAGGTCGATACGCCGCCAGCGTCCGCCGCGCCAGCGCCAGAGGAAGCCGAAGGAGAGGAGAGCGACGTAGACGGCCAGCCCGTACCAGGCGTGGAGGACGGTGCCGCCGCGGTAGAGGATCAGGAGTTCGCCGGGAATCCAGAGGCCCCAGCCCATCATCAGCATGTAGAGCATGACGAAGCGGGTGTCGCCGACCCCGCGCAGGGCACCGGTCAGCACGATGTTGGCGGTGTCGAAGAGTCCCCAGAAAGACATGGCGACCATCATCGGGAAGCCGATGGACTGGAGCTGCCCCAGGGTGAATTCGGCATCGGCGGCGTAGAAGAGGCGGAAGAGGGGATCCGAGCCGAGGATGAAGACAAAGACCATCAGGACCATGTAGCCGCCAGCGATCGCCAGCGAGGTCCATCCCGCCGCCGCCGCCGCGTCGCTGTCGCGGCGACCCTGGTGCTGCCCGGCGAGGATCGCCGCCGCTCCGCCGACTCCCGTGAGCGGGCAGACGACCAGCCAGTTGATGCTGAGGGCGATGTTGCTGGCGGCGAGCGAGAGCGCGTCGAGGCGGCCGGTCAGCATGACGAAGGCCGCGAAGGCGGTGACGTCGGCCATCAGGTGCAGGCCGGCGGGCAAGCCATAGCGCAGGATGCGCCCCATCAGGGCGAAATCGGGACGCCAGACGCGGCGCGCGCCGAGGCGCCGCACCTCCGGGTCGCGCAGGAAGCAGGCGATCTGGATCAGCGGCGCGACGGTGCTGGCGATCACGGTGGCGATCGCGCCGCCCTCGATGCCCATGGCCGGGCAGCCGAACCGGCCGAAGATCATGGCATAGTCGAGGACGACATTCACCGCGGCGCCGGCGATGTTGGCCAGCGTGTTGAGGCGCATGCGGCTCTGGCCGGTGAAGAAGCCGCCGATCGCCCACCCGAGCGGCACGAGGAAACCGCCGCGCATCATCCAGCCGAAATAGATGCGCTCCTCGGCCATGACCTCGGGCGCGTGGCCGATGAGCGACATCAGCCTGTTGCCGGCGGGGATCAGCAGGAGCAGGCAGGGAAGGCTTGCCAGCGCAATCCAGAGGCCCTGGGAGGTGACGCGGATGCACTGGCGCCGGTCGCCGGCGCCGTGGTACTGGGCGACAAAGGTGCCTGCGTAGCCGGCCGCAGCCGCGAATAGGCAGATGAAGGTGAAGGAGAGTATGCCGGCCGGCAGGGCCGCCTGGATCGAGACGCTGCTGTGCCGGGCGAGGAAGAGCCGGTCGCAGAACTGCATCACGGTCAGGGCGCTGCTGCCGATGATCAGGGGCGTCGCGAGACGCACGACCTCGCGGACGCGGCCCAGGGCCGCGCGTGACAATGGCATGTGGTGCGGGAACATGATCAACAGGGTCTGGCCAAAGGCGGTTACTATAGAACTAAAGTCCGCCGCGGCGAGAGGCGGGAGAAAGTAGGGCGGGCATTTTATCGCATGTCGAATTGATTGGACATCCTGAACTTGAAAGGTGCCGACAGTCGACAGCTTGGACCTTTAGCCATCCTTCGTGGTGTAAACGACCAGAAAATGTTATTTCTGTTAACCCATTCTTTATGTTTGGTTGACGCATATGTCGCCACCGTGCATAATCGGCGACATGCGTCTTCCCATCCTGTGCCTGCTCCTGTTCCTGCCGTATTTTGCTCGGCCCGAGACAGCGCTCTTCATAAATTCAGTGCCGATCGAGGTCACGGCCTCCCGCGTGGCGTCTGCCGCCGACGCGGCGGGTTGGAACACGGCGACACGCCTGGAACGCGTGCCGCTCGTCTCCGTGCGCCAGCAGGGCCTGGGCGGCGCGCAGGGCGACCTCAGCGTCCGCGGCGGCGCGTTCAACACCAGCGGGCTGCTGCTGCAGGGCGTGCCGCTCCGCAATCCGCAGACCGAGCATTTTCAGGGCGATATGGACGTGCCCGGCAGTTACTTCACTGTACCCGTGGCCAGCACCGGTCTGGATCGCTTCGCCCGTACCGCGAGCCATCCCGCCGGCGCCGTGGTGCTCGACCTGGCCCCTGTCGAGGCGGGCGGCCGACTGGCAATCGGTGTCGGCGGCGAGGATCAACGCCAGTTCCAGTGGCAACAGGGGGCATCCGTGCCAGGCCGCCCCGACCTGCGCCTGTCGGCCTTTGCGGGATGGGAGGCGGTCGACCGCACCGACCGCCAGCCCGACAACAACCTGCGCCGCTGGAGCGCGGGCGGACGCGGGCAGGCGGAGGCCGGCGACGGCGTCATCGACCTGCTGGCCGTCAACTCGCAGCGCGCCTTTGGCGCGCGCGGATTCTACGGCACCCCCGTCTCGATGCCATCGGACGAACAGCTCCGCAACACGCTGGCCCTGGCGTCGTACCGGCGTGGCGACCGGGCCGGATACGACTTCGATGGGCTTTCGGCCGCCGTCAACCAGATTGAGGACACCTACTGGTACGAAGGCCGGGCACAGGGGGGCGCCAGCGCGCACCGCAGCGACGTGCTCGGGCTGCAGGGCGAGCGGATCCGGCGCCTGAGCGATCCGCTCACCCTGCACCTGCGCGGCGAGCTGACCCGCGAGCAGCTCCGCAGCCGCTCACTGGGCGATCACCAGCGCGCCGCGGGTTCGCTGGCGGCGCTGCCGTCGTGGTCGGCCGGCCCCTGGACCTTCACGGCGGGCGGCGCGGCGGACCTCTTCGAGAACGACAAGCCGGGCTGGCTGCCCGCGCTGGGCATCGTGTACCGCCACACGCCGCGGCACACGCTGTTCGCCCAGTACAGCGAAGCCATCCGTCTCCCCTCCTACACGGAATACAACTACAACAACCCCGCATCGCTAGGCAACCAGGGGCTCGAACGCCAGCAGACGCGCACCGCCGAGGCGGGCTGGCAGTGGGAGGGCAACGCCGCCCGGGCCGGGGTGACCGCCTTTGCCGAAGCGAGCGAGAACAGCGTCGACTGGCTGCGCCTGACCCCGGACGACACCCGCTTTCAGGCCGTCAACATCGACTCGCTGCGGCGTTACGGTCTCGCCGTTGACTGGACACTCCGCCTGCACCGGAACCTGGACGTGCGGCTCGCCGGCCTGACGCAGGCCTTGCAGACCGATACCGACTACCATTCCAGCCGGTATCTCCTGGACGCGGTCCGTCACGAGGTCAAAGCCGAAGGCCTCTGGCAATTCGCGCCCGGCTGGCGCCTCTGCATCTGGCCGAACCTGCAGCGCATGGCGCGCAATCCGTTGCGCAGCTCCAGCCGAAACCATGTACAGTTGGGGAGCGAAGTGCAGTGGCAGCCTGCCGCAGACGGCAACCTGACGCTGCGCCTCGGCGTCGCCAACCTCCTCGACGACGACTTCGAGCCGTTTGTCGGCCAGCCCGAAGCCGGTCGCCGCTGCTACGCCTCGGCCGAATACCGGTGGTAGCGACAGATATAGCGACAGA
>CAYRPP010000202.1:0-3828 GCA_964426115.1 uncultured Lentisphaerales bacterium
ATGCCGATGCCGGCGAGCAGAACGTCATGATCGTCGCGGTCAAGACGGAGAACGTCGTGTCGCTGACGGACTGCGTGCAGGCCGTCGGCCTCGAGCCCGAGATCGTCGATGTGGCCTCGCTGGCGCTCTACAACTGCGCCGCGTACAACTATCCCGGCCTCGAGGGCTGCACGATGGTCATCGACATCGGCGCCCGCTCGACGAACCTGGTCTTCATCGAGGATGGCCGCATCTTCAGCCGCAGCATTCCCGTGGCCGGCAACACCATAACGCAGGAGATCGCCAAGAGCTTCCAGGTCGATTTCCGAGCCGCCGAGCGCATGAAGCGCGAACACAGCTTCGTGGCCCTGGGCGGCGTTTACGCGAGCGCGGAGGACGAGACGGCCGACCGCGTCTCCAAGGTGGTGCGCAACGTGGTCACACGCCTGCACGCCGAGGTCAACCGCTCGATCAACTTCTACCGTAGCCAGCAGAGCGGCAGCGTGCCCGCCCGCGTCCTGCTGACGGGCGGTTCGTCCATCATCCCCCACATGGACACCTTCTTCCGCGAGAAGCTGAAGGTGGACGTCGACTACCTCAACCCCTTCGTCAACGTCACGGTCGGCGGGCGCGCCAACCCCGAGAAGGTCGGCGAGGAGTTCTTCGGGCTGGGCGAGGTGGTCGGGCTGGCGCTGCGCCGCGCGGGGCCGTGTCCGGTTGAGATCAACCTGATGCCGCCCAATCTCGTCCAGAAGAAGACCTTCCGCAAGCGCCTGCCGTTCTTCGCGGCATCGGCGGCGGCGGTGCTGCTGGCGCTTGCCTCCTGGTCCTACCATAACACGGCCCAGGGCTCCCTCTTCCGGAGCCAGCGGGAGAACATCGACGGTCGGCTGGCACGGATGGAGGACCGGCGCGCGGCGCTCAAGCGCGAGACCGAGGCACTGGGGCGGATCGACGCGGAGCTCCAGGTCTACCGCGCGCTCATCGAGCGGCGCACGGAACTGGCCCGGCGCCTGGTGGCCCTGCGCGACAGTGTCCCCGAAGGCATGTGGCTGACGTCCGTCGAGTCGCTGAAGGACGCTTCCGGGGACGTCGCGCGCCTGCGGATCTCCGGGCGCGGATTCAAGGACCGGCTCAGGGATCTGGAGCAGGCCGGCGTCAACCAGGCCACGGCCGTCGAGATGTTCCGCGACCGGCTGAAGGCGCAGCCGTATTTTTCGGACGATGTCAGGATCCTGACGGAAGGCGATGATCCCCGGTTCCCCGACCAGGTCCGCCTGTTCACGATCGAGGCGGGGTTGGAGCGGTCGGCAGCCTCCATGCCGGCAGCAGAGTCGCCGATATGAACCGAACCAAAATCATCTTAGCGGGGCTCCTGGTGGCCATGCTGGCACTGCTGGCCGCGGGCGGCTATTTCCTCGCGCGCAGCGCTGCCGCGGCGCGCGAGGCGCGCGAGCAGCGCGACGCGGCTTTCTCGCGGCTCGCCGCTCTCTTCCAGGCCAATCCTTTCCCCGATGCCGCGAATGCGGCGCGCATGAACAACCATGTCCAACTGCTCGGGCAGATGCGCGCCGCAATGACCAACGCCCTCTCCCGGCGCGATGTCCCCCTGTCGGACCTGAGCCCCTCGCGCTTCATCCAGGAGCTGCAGACCGCCTTGCGCGACCGCCTGCAGGCCAAGGCGCCCATCGTGGAGGGCGGCCGCGTCATCTCCGACGGCTTCGCCTTCGGCTTCGACCGCTATGTTGCCGCCAACGCGCCCATGCCGGCCGAGGCCGATGTACCGCGGCTGGCCCAGCAGCTCGTCATGGTCGAGCATCTGGTCGGCGAGGTCTACGCCTCCCAGGTCAGCGCCCTGCGCAGCATCGGGCGCGAGGAGTTCGAGTTGGCGGAGGGGGCGGCGGCCCCGGAGGCCCGGAGTGCGCGGCCGCGGAGCCATGCGCGGTCGAACGCCTCGGGGCTCTACCGCTCCCAGCGCTTCAAGTTGGTGGTCGAGGGGCGGCAGTCGACGATCGGTGACCTGATCAACCGCCTGGCCGCCATGCAGCTCTTCGTGGTTGTTCAGGATGTCGAGATGCGCAAGCAGGGCGAGGATCTGCGCCCGCCGCAGGTCGCCGCGCCCGCCGCACCAGCGCCAGGCTCGCCGTCCGCCTCGCTGTTCGGCTCGCCGGCGCCGGCCGCGGCTGCTCCCGCCGCTGCGGCCGCCGCCACCGCCGAGAAGCCCGTCTCGGACCTGCCTCCCAGTCAGCGGCTGGTTTCCGGCCGCGAGATCGATCCGCTGATCGAGGCGCGCATTGAGCTCGATGTCTACAACTTCATGAAAGAGGGAGTCTGATCCGTGCCCGCCACCACCGGATTCGCCGCTTTTGTCGGACGGTTCTACGACAAGCTTATCGCGCTGGTCGCCGTGGCCGCCCTGCTGGCGGCCATCGGCACGCTGGCGACGGGCCGGCGCCGCGGCGCCGCTGAGGAACAGGCCTACTTTGCCCGGCTCGACGAGCTCAAGCCCGCCCACCCCACCCTTGACCCCGTCAGTCTCGTCGCCTACTCGAACGCCCTGCGCCACCTGGCCAGCCCCTACCGCATTGCCATCGATCCCGGACGGGCCGCGGGCTTCTTCGTTCCCGAGTCGCGCGTCTGGTGCGCCAGCCGCGACTGCCGGAAGCCGATCCCCGTCGCCAGCACCAACTGCCCGGTCTGCCAGACTCCGCAGCCGGTCGATCCGATCACGCGGAAGGATTACGACGGCGATGGCGGGGGCATTCCCGATCAATGGGAGAATACCTACGGCCTCGATCCCCTTAAAGCCGACGACGACATAAAGGACAGCGACGGCGACGGCTTCAACAACCTCGCCGAGTTCAAGGCGGACACCGATCCCCTCGACCCCAAGAGCCATCCCGAACTCCTCGGGCTGCTGCGTGTCGAGAAGATCGAGGCCACCAAGCTGCCCGTCAAGTTCATGGCCGTCACCCGCATGCCGAACGGATACCGCATCCAGGTGAACGTCATGGAGCCGGGCGCCACGCAGCCGAGCACCTACTTCGTCGTCACCAACCAGATGATCGGCAAGACGGACCTGAAGCTGCTGCGCTACATCGAGACCAAGGAGCGGCGCCCCAGCCCGGTCACCAAGACGCTGATGGATTTCACCATCCAGAAGGTCCAGATCGGCCGGGGCGGCAAGGTCATCACGCTGGGGCTCGGCGAGGATGCCAGCGAGTCCGACTACAAGATCACCTTCGTTCAGACGCTCGACGGCACGCGCTTCGAGGTCGCAGGCGACGGCGGCTTCACCCTGGACGGCAAGCAGTTCCGCGTGATCGCCGTTGACAGTCAGGCCAACTCTGTTGTATTACGGAACGATGCAGACAAGATGGAGACCACGGTGCCCAGGCTGTAGATCACCGTACTCCATTGGCAGGAAACCAGCCGTGAGCGATTTTCATCAAGAGGAGATGCATTTCATGATCAATGCCCTGCAGCGTTTGTTCGCGTGCGCCGCCATCGCGTCCCTGCTGGTCGCCGCACCGGCAGCGCGCGCGCAAGACGGACTGGCCGGTGAATTGGATGATTTGCTCGGGCTCGGCGGCAACGCCCCCGCACCAGCCCAGGCGAAGCCCGAAGTCGCGCCCGCCGAGGCCGCTGCGCCCGTAGTGGCCGCGCCGGCCGAAGTCGTCCCCGCCGAGGCCGCTCCCGCCGAGGCCGCTCCCGCAGTGGTCGTCCCCGCGGAGGCCGCTCCCGCCGAGGTAGCCGTGCCCGCCGAGGTAGCCTTGCCCGCCGCGGTAGCCGCGCCCGCCGAAGCCGCGCCGGCCGAGGCCGCCGCTCCCGCAGTGGCCGCGCCGGCCG
>CAYRPP010000203.1:0-3730 GCA_964426115.1 uncultured Lentisphaerales bacterium
GCATACACTCAGTCGCCGGGGTAGCCCTGCGGATTCATCGACTGCCAGCGCCAGGCGTCGGCGCACATCTCCTGGATGCCGCGCGCCGCCTCCCAGCCCAGCAGCTCGCGGGCGCGGGCGGGGTCGGCGTAGCAGGTCGCGACGTCGCCGGGCCGGCGCGGCGCGATCTCGTAGGGCACCGGGCGCCCGCTGGCCTGCTCGAAGGCCCGCACCATGTCGAGCACGCTGTAGCCGTGCCCCGTGCCGAGGTTCACCGTCAGCAGTTCCCCGGGATGCTCCGCCAGCCGGCGGAGCGCCGCCAGATGGCCGAGCGCGAGGTCGACGACGTGGATGTAGTCGCGCACGCCCGTGCCGTCGGGCGTCGGGTAGTCGTTGCCGAAGACGCGCAAGCGCTTCAGCTTGCCGACGGCCACCTGCGAGACGAAGGGCAGCAGGTTGTTGGGAATGCCGTTGGGATCCTCGCCTATGCGCCCGCTGGCGTGGGCGCCCACGGGGTTGAAGTAGCGCAGCAGCGCGATGCCCATGTTGGCCTGCGCGTGGTGGATGTCGCGGAGCATCTCCTCGATCATGAGCTTGGTGCGTCCGTAGGGATTCGTCGCGCTGAGCGGGAAGTCCTCGCGAATGGGCACGGTTTTGGGCACGCCGTAGACCGTGGCCGAGGAACTGAAGACGAGGTTGCGGACGCCGTGCTCGCGCATCGAGCCGAGCAGCTCGATCGTGCTGCAGAGGTTGTTGCGGTAGTAGCGCAGGGGGATCGAGACCGACTCGCCGACCGCCTTGAGGCCGGCGAAATGGATCACCGCGTCTACCGGCCGCGACGCCATGACCGCGTCGAGGGCCGGGCGGTCGAGCAGGTCGATGCGGTGGAAGACGGGGGCGCGTCCCGCGAGTTCTGTGATGCGCCGCACCGCCTCGGGCTTGCTGTTGACGAGGCTGTCGACAATCGTGACATCCTCGCCGCGGGTCAGGAGTTCCACGACGGTATGGCTGCCGATATAGCCGGCGCCGCCGGTTACCAAGACGTGCATAGATCAGTGCCTTTCGCGGCCGCGGCTTCCGTGCGCGGCCCGTGGCAGTGTAATGTAGCCGGAAACCCTCACCCCTTCAAGCGCGTATTCGCAGAGGTCGCTGGAGGTCGCATCACTGCCCCGCCGACGCCGCGGGCGCTGCGTATCGGGACAGGGATCGGAACACTGCGACCAAGTGCAACAGGAGACTATGACCGGGCACCGCCTTCGATCGCGGACTTGAACAGGCCGGGCGTTTCGGCGGCCAGGCGCGCCGAAAGCTCGCGTCCCGCCGCCTCGAGACGCCAGCCGCGGCACAGCGGATGCGCCGGCCCGGCGCCCGTTGCGACGAGTGCCGTCACCTCCGCGCGGCTGCCCAGCAGGGCCGGGTCGATGCGCAGCTCCGCGCCGCGCAGGCGCAGGAAGGCCAGGGCGGCATCCACGCGCATCTTCAGTGCTCCGTCCGAACTGCGGAAGACGGGGCCTTCCGCGCCGGGCTCCGGGCCGCGCGCGGCGTCCCTAACGGCCGCGCAGATTTCACGGCACAGGGTCTGGAGCCTTTCGCGCTGCAGGCGGTGGCGTGGACGCACGGCCTCGGGCGACGACGGCTTGCGCGTGGCGATCATGATCAGCGACTCGTCGTCGACGACCCAGTTCCGCGGCATGTCCCATTCGGCCGCGCGGCTCTCGCGCAGCGCCGCCAGTGCGCGCAGCAGCGGCTGGTCGCCCGCCGCGAGGCGGCTGCCGCCCCTGACACGCCGCCAGGCGTCTTCCGGCTCCTGCGGCGCGTAGAGCCGCGGATCGTCGTAGATCCGCAGTTCATCCTCCAGCCATCCGGTGGCGCCACGCTCGGCCACGCGGGCGAGCAGCGTCTGGCGGAGGCGGCCCAGGTGGCGGACGTCGTCCAGGGCATATTCGAGCTGCGCCTCCGAGAGGGGGCGTCGGCACCAGTCGGTGCGCGTCTCGGTCTTGGGCAGGTCGACCTCCAGCAGGTCGCGCAGGATCTGCTTGAGCGATACCGTAGTGGCGAAGCCGGCAAAGCCGGCGGCCAGGCGGGTGTCGAACACGCGGCGCGGCACGGCGCCGGTGACGGCGGCGAGCAGGGCCAGATCCTGCCGCGCGTCATGCAGGATCTTGAGCGTGCCCGGGTCGGCAAGCAGTCCGGCCAGGGCCGGGCCCGCCGCCGCCGCGTCGGCCACCCACGCCGTGCCGTCGGCCGCGGCGAGCTGCACGATGCCGAGGCGGGGAAAGTAGGTGCGCGTCCAGACGAACTCGGTGTCCAGGGCCGCGAGCCCCTCGGCGCGCAGCCGCGCGACGACGGGAACCAGATCCGCGTGCGATTCGATGATCATGCCGTCTTCCGCCGCCGTGCCGGGCCGGGCGCTTGACAAACGCCGCGCACCGGGAGATGATGAACGCCATGGAACTGGACGAAGTAGTCGCCCTGACCAGCCGCCAGGGCGAGACACTGAAGGCGCGGCGCCTGCGACCGGAGGACCGGCAGGCCCTGCGCCTGTTCGGCGCGTCGCTCTCGGCGGCCACCACCGGCGTCTTCCTGCCGCACCTGTACGACGACGCCACGCTGGAGCCGCTCCTGCGCCGCTCGCAGGCGGGCGACGACCTTACGCTGGGGCTCTTCCGGGGCCCCCGCATGATGGCCTACTTCTTTCTCTGGCACTTCGACCAGCCCTTTCCCCTGCTGGGCATCGGCCTGCACGACGAGATCCAGGGCGCGGGGCTGGGGCGGCAGATGCTGAACCTGCTGGTGGCGGAGGCCGCGCACCACGGCAGCGCCGGCGTCGACCTGACCACGCTGCCGACCAACGACCGCGCCTTCCGGCTCTATTTGAGCGTCGGATTCCGGCACATCGGCTTCGTGGACAACCCGCGCGCCGGGGGCGGGACGACGGTCGAGCGCGTGCTGCGCTACACCATCGACCCCGCCGCGACGGCGCCCAGACGGCTGGCCAACGGATGTCCGGTGCGCGGCCTCGCGGACACCGGCGTCCGCTGACCTAGGCCTTGTCGGCCTCGAAGAGCTCGACATCCTTGGCCACCGGTCCCTTCTCGCGCTGCTCGACCGAGAAGAGGACCAGATCGCCCTCCATCACGTCGTCGAATTCCCGGTTCTGGAGCGCCGAGAAGTGGAAGAAGACGTTGTTCGGGAACTGCGGGCACTTGATGAAGCCGAAGCCCTCCTTGACCGTGCAGATGATCCCCTTGAGGCGCTCGCTGGGGGCGGCGGGCGCCGGCGCGGCGCCGCCACCTCCCGTGGCGGGCGCGGTCGGCGCCGCCTCGTCGCGGGCCGACGGGCCCTGGTCGACAAAGAGCTGCCGGATCGAGCTGTCGCCGGTCTCGTTCATGATGTCCTGCATCATCACGGGATAGGTGACCTCGTTGATCAGGCGGATCGACGTCGTCGTCTGGCGGAGCGTGCCGACGTCGTCGGTATACTCGAAGTTCCAGCCCAGGAGCATGACCCGCGTGCCGCGGGAGATGACCTTTCGGGCGAGCGGGACGAAGTCGGAATCGCCGGCGATCAGCACCAGGATGTCGTAGCCTCTCAGCAGGGTCATCTCATAGGCTTCCAGCGAGAGCCAGACGTCGATGCCCTGTTCCGAGTTGCCCTGGATGGGGAGGTAGTGGGTGGTGACGCCCTCGTTCATCAGCACGTCGTCGAAGAGGCGTTCCGAATAGAGCTTCTCGCGGGCCAGCGTCTGCTG
>CAYRPP010000204.1:0-3727 GCA_964426115.1 uncultured Lentisphaerales bacterium
GCGTGGGTATTCTTTCCGGTCTGCGTCTCGCCGAGGACGGCTCGCCCTACCTTTCCTCACGTGGGCGTGGCACGCGAATATGCTTTCTGTGGCTCGCCGGGGACGGCTCGCCCTTGCCACTGGCGGACTACCGGTTGCCGACCGCAATGCCGTTGCCGGTCGAAGCCGCTGCATTCGGCTCGGGGATCCGCGCCATGACCTGCTGCTGCCAGTCGTGCAGAACCTGGCGCATATGCTTCACCCGATCCGGTCGTTCGCGGGAGAGGTCGCGGGTCTCTCCTGGATCCTGCGCGAGGTCGAAGAGTTCGACCCGCTGGTCCTCGAAATGCTCGATCAGTTTGTCGTTGCCCATGCGGACTGAAGCGCCGGGCCGCCCGCCCTGGTTCCCGTAGTGGGGATAGTGCCAGAAGATCGCCTCACGTTCCAGCGCGGTGGCGCCCTGGAGCAGCTTCAATAGGCTCAGGCCATCGAGATGCTGGCTGGGACGAAGCGGCAATCCCGCCGCCTCCAGCAGTGTCGGATAGAAGTCCGTGCTGGTTACGGGCACGTCGCATTGACTGCCCGCGGCCACGATTCCCGGCCACCGGACGAGCAACGGTTCGCGCGTGCCCCCCTCGTATAGCCAGCCCTTGCCCTCGGACAGGGGCGCGTTACAGGTGGGCGAGCCCTCGGCGGAGGAGAGCCCGCCATTGTCGGAAGTGAAGATGACGATCGTGTTGTCGGCCTGCCCCGTCTCGTCCAGCGCCTGCAGCAGCCGGCCGATGTTGCGATCCAGATTCTCGATCATCGCCGCGTAGACGGGATCGGACTGCACCCGGCGACGCCGGATGTGCTGGTCGTGGTTATGCTTGCAGGGGAAGCACTCGCCCTCCTCGAAAACCGTCAGCCGATCAAGTCCCATCCGTTGAGCCTTGGCCTCGTACTTCCGGATATCCGCAGCCTTGGCCTCGATAGGCTGATGCACGCAGTAGTGGCACAGGTTCAGGTAGAAAGGGCGATCCGACGGTTCCCGAATCAGGGCTATGGCGCGGTCCGTCAGATAGTCCGTGATGTCCGTGCCGTCGGGGACGGACGCCGCCTCGAGACCCGCGATGGTCCAGGGGCTGAAGTAGCCGCCGCGGCCCTGGCTGCCCTGTTGGCTGCCGCCGATGTTGATGTCGAAACCGTGGTCAGTCGGCAGGTGGCCTTCGCCGCCGAGATGCCACTTGCCGATATGCCAGGTGCGGTAGCCGCCCTCCCGCAGCGCCCGTGGCAACGCGCACTCCGAGGTGGGCAGCGCCTTGAGGTAGGGGGCGTCGACGAGTCGTCCGCGCAGCGGATGGAACCGGCCGCCGGTGTCGATCCAGTCGGTGATGCCGACCCGCGCCGGGTAGCGGCCCGTCAGGATGCTGGCCCGGGTGGGCGAGCAGACCGGGCAGGCGGCGTAGGCCTGGGAGAACCGCATGCCTTGCGTGGCCAGCCTGTCGAGGACCTGGGTCTCGTAGAAGTCGCTGCCGCAGCAGCCGAGATCCTTCCAGCCGAGGTCGTCGATCAGGATGAAAAGGATGTTGGGTGGGCGCATCATGTTCTCCCGTTTCACGCGTCGGTGCGCGGAACGGCGTTGGTGGGGACGGAATCGCCCGTCGGCGGCGCGAGTTCGGTCTGCGCCGCCAGCACCTCTGGCGCGTTGCGGATGCGCCGGATTTCGGCATTGATCTCGCCGGCGGAGGCCATGTCGCCGGCCTTGGTGTACTTGCTCTGGAGCTCGGTCAGCGTCTTGATCTGCGCTTCGGCCAGATTGACGATACCTCGCGCGCGCGCCTCGCGGTAGCCCTGCAGGAGCGCAAGGTGCCGGCGCTGGATTTCCAGCAGGCGTCGCGGCTCGGCGGCCAACTGGTTGGGAGGCAGCATGCGGTCCATCTCGAAGCGGTCGATCTCGTTGCGGACTGATTCCCAGCCCGAGAAGTCGCCGGCGTTCTGAAACTCCATCATCAGCGTGTTCAGGGCCTGCAGGTATTTCTCGGGCCACAGGTTCTGCTGGCGCGAGAAATCGGACTCGGTGGCGGCGAGCTGCTCCTCGTAGCGCAGGCGCAGGGGCTGCAATTCGGCCAGCCGCTCGCCGGGCGGCAGGGTGACGGGCTTCTCGGTCTCGGCCAGCGCGCCGATATCCGCCACGAGGGCCTCCGCCTCGATGTAGCCGGGAGCCGCTCGCACGCGGCGGATCTCGTTGTTGACGACCGCCGCCTCGCGCATCCGGGCATCGCGGGTGTATGCACTCTGAAGGTTGGTCAGGTCGTTAAGATACTTCTTGGTCGCGGCCACGATGCGCCGCGCGTACTCGATCCTTCCGCCGTCCGCCTGGGCGCGGTACTTCCGCTTGAGCAGGGCCAGTTCGGGGTTCTCGTCCTCGCCGATGGCGCCGATGGAGCGGCTGTGGGCGAACTGACCGTGCTCGGTGCTGATGGCGCTCCAGGCCTCGAAGTCGCCGGCGTTGCGCCGTCGCTCCATGAGCGTCTCCAGCTCCTGGCGGTATTGCTCCGGCCAGGTCTCCTCGTAGCGGTCGCGCTCGTTCGCCACCTGCTGGAGCTGGTTGGTGTAGTTGTCGAGCAGCAGCAGCAACTCCTCCGGATCGCGCCGCTCGGCCGCGTTCGTTCCCGGTTCGGCGGCAGCGGGGGCGGGGGCGAAGGGCGCCGCCAGGTCCGTAACGCCCAGCATCCGGGCATAGGCGGCAAGCAGCCGCCCGAGTCGCGGAGCCTCGTACGCCCGGCGCGCGGGGCGCCAGGCGAGGTTCAGCGACGGCGGCAAGGCGGGGGCGAAGATCCGCGCCAGCGGCGGCAGGGCCAGCAGGTATATGAGCACGGCGCCGCCGGCCGCCAGCAGTCCGCTGCCGGCGTGCCGCAGGCCGCGGCGGCGCAGGATCGAACGCCGCAGCGCCAGGCAATCGGCGTTGTCGGGCGCGACCGAGGCCAGCAGGTCGTCGCACAACTGCAGCGCATAGCGCCACTCGTGGTCGTGGCAGGCGCGCCGCGCCCGCTTGATGTCGCGACGCAGCCGCAGCTCGGGCAGTGCCTGCTCCTGGTCGGCGAAGAGCGGCCGGTTGCCGCTGAGTGCACGGAACTCGCGGATGAATTCCTGCGCGCGCTCGTAGTTCTCCGCGCGCATCTCCAATGGGATCAGCCCCTGGAGCTGGTCGCGGCGGCCGGCCTGGCGCTGCGCCTCGTCGCGCAGTTGCTGTACGCGCTTGAGCCGGGCGCGGCCCGACGGTCCCGCGGGTTCGAACCCCTGCGCGCGGGCGGCGAGGGCCACGACGCGCTCGAATTCCGCGGCCTCCAGCGCGCCCTGCATGCGGTGCGTCAGGTTGTCGATCGTCTCGTAGACGCGCGTGTCGGCGCCGCAGCCGCCGCAGAACTGCACGCCGACGAAGCGCTCCGCGCCGCACTCGGGACAGCTTTCGCTGCCGTCCCAGCCGCACTCGGAACAGAAGCGGATGGTCAGGGGATTGACCGTGTCGCACCATTTGCAGCGCCAGGTGGTCTTGGCGGTCGGCTGCTCCACGCGCGTGCGCGACTGCACCGCGCGCAGCGCCTCGAGGAACTCCGTGGCGCTGCTCCAGCGCTGCTCGCGGTCGGGCGCCAGCGCCTTGACCAGCACCTCGCGCAGGGCCAGCGGAATGTCCTGTTCGCGGAAAAAGCGGGGGTTCTGGCCGGTGATGGCGAAGTAGAGCAGGGCGCCCAGCCCGTAGATGTCG
>CAYRPP010000205.1:0-3713 GCA_964426115.1 uncultured Lentisphaerales bacterium
TGGTTGCCACATTAGGATTCGAACCTAAACAAGCAGTTCCAGAGACTGCTGTGCTACCATTACACCATGTGGCAGTAGCGTCGTAAAGGGCGCCACTATACCGCGAAGCGCGCCGCAAATCAACCCTTTTCAGGGCGTCTCAGTTCACGCGCAGGGGCATCAGCACATAGAGGAAGGGCTGGTCGCACTTGATGATGGCCGGACTGTGACCGTTGCTCATCTCGATGAAAATCTCGTCAGAGTCGAGCGCGCGCAGCGGATCGATGATGTATTCGGGATTAAAGGTCACCGAAATCTCCTTGCCCGAGTACTTGACGGGAACCGTCTCGCGAGCTTCACCCACCTCGATGTTCTGCCAGACGATCGATAGGGTGTCGTTCGCGAAGGTCAAGCGGGCCGAGGCCGATTTTTCGGACCGCATCAGGGAAACGCGCCGCAGGGCGTTCATCAATTCCTCGCGCGCAACCACCACTCGTTCGTCGCAGCCGGCCGGAATGACCTGCCGGTAGTTCGGATAGATGTTGTCGATGAGCTTGGTGCTCAGCATGGTGCCGCCCGCCTCGAAAACGGCCTGTCCCTTCTGGATGAAGATGCGCACATCCCCCTCTTCGCCCAGGATGTGGATCAGTTCCGCGGCGCTCTTGCTCGGCAGCACGAAATCGCCCTCGGCCTCGGCCGGAAACTCGATCTCCCGCTCGCTCATCGCCAGCCGACGCCCGTCCGTCGCCACCATTGTCAGCTTGCCATCCTTGAACGACATCAGGATGCCCGTCAGCACGCGTCGCGTCTCGTCCGTCGATACGGCATACGACGTCTTGCGTAGCATGTCCTTCATCACCTGGGATTCGATGCGGTAACAGACCGTACCATCCTCTGACGGCACCGGCGGAAAATCGCGCTCCGGAAGACCAATGATTTTGAAGAACGAGGTACCGCACTGCATCGTGGCGACATCCTCGTCGCTGACCTCGATCTCGATGTTCGGCTCCGGCAGTTCGCGCACGATGCCCACCAGCCGCCGCACCGGCAGCGTCGTGCTGCCCTCCGACGCCACGGCCGCCTCGACGCGGCAGCGGATGCTGATGTCGAGATCCGTGGTGGTCACCTGCAGGTGGCCGCCCTCGGCCCTGAGCAGCGCGTTGGATAGTATCTGGAGGGTGCTGCGCGTGCCGACCACGTTCTGCACCTTCATCAGCGCGTCAAGCAGGGTCGCCCGCGAAATTATAAACTTCATCATGCTCTCCTCGCACCGGTTCTGAACCGCCGGTAACTCGTTGCCGTCTATTATAAAGAGTATTAATTAAAAAGAAAACAGTATCTATCAGAGCATGTCAATAGCGGCAACAAGTTTGAGGTTAGCGCGGAATACATGGTTTTTTTAGTCATTAATGGTTCTCAACAATCGTGTTAACAAACGTCAGTAACGGAGGGGTTGTTGGAAAAGCGGAGCGTCGACTGTCGATAAGCGTGAGGATTGCAACAGGAAATTAACAGGTTTACGCACGGGTTGTTGACAGGCTGCACGGTCAGATTTGCAGGGCCACGGGATCGTGTCCCAACTTGCGGACGCAGGTGCGGATGTTCTGCCGCAGGGTATCATCGACCGACATGCGGTTTTGGATGGTCTTGCAGGCATGCAGCACCGTGCCGTGCGTCTTGCCGAAGGAGTCGGCGATCTCGGGAAGGGAGGCGCGGGTCAGCCGGCGGCAGAGGTACATTGCGATCTGCCGCGGCATTGCCACGGATCGCGGGCGCCGCTTGCTGGAGAGGTCAGTCACGCGGACGTCGAAAAAGTCGGCGACGGTTTTGTGAATATCGTCGAAGGTGATGTCCTCCTGACGCTCCTTGTCTAGCAGGTCACGCAGCAGGTAGCGCAGCGAGTCCAGCGTCAGGGGCTCGCTGGTCAGCGAGTTGTAAGAAATAGCCCGCAGCATGGCACCCTCGAGCGACCGGACGTTCGACTGGACGTTCTCGGCGATGAAGGTTTGCAACTCGTCGGGAAGCGGCTTCTCCATATGGGCCTGCTTGTAGCGCAGGATCGCCAGGCGCGTCTCGAAGTCGGGACATTCCAGTTCGGTCACGAGTCCCCACTCGAAGCGCGACACCAGGCGCTTCTCGAGGCCGGCGATCTCGCTGGCGGGACGGTCGGAAGTCATGATGATCTGCTTGCGTGACTCGAACAGCGCGTTGAAGGTGTGGAAGAACTCCTCCTGCAGGCTCGCCTTGCCGGCCAGGAAGTGGATGTCGTCGATCAGCATGACGTCCACATTGCGGTATTTCGTGCGGAAATCGACGGTGCTGCGGTTCTGCAGCGCGGTGACATACTCGTTCAGCAGGGCCTCGCTGGAGACATAGGCCACGGTCATGCCGGGGGATTCCAGCACGCGGTTGCCGACCGCCTGGATCAAGTGGGTCTTGCCGAGCCCGGTCTGCCCATATATGAAGAGCGGGTTGTAGGCGCGTCCCGGCGCCTGGGCGACGGCCAGCGCGGCGGCATGCGCGAAGCTATTGGAGGGGCCGATCACGAACTCGTCGAAGCTGTACTTCGGGTTCATGATTCCGATGGAGTGCGATTTGCGGGCGAGGTCGGCCTTCGTCTTCCGCGCGCGGCCCGCCGGCCTTGAGGGCGGCTCGGGCAGCGGCGCCGGATCCGTGCTCTGGATGCTGAACTTGACTTCGATTGCCGCGTCGGGCGCGGCGAACTTCATCGCCTGTCGGATCAGGGGAAGATAGTTCTCCGTGATCCACATCTGATGGAAGTCGTTCTCGACACCCAGCGTCAGGATGTCGGCATCGAGCCCGACAGGCTTGAGGATGTCGATCCAGCGGGAAAAGGTATCCTCGTTCAAGACCGTCTTCAACTGGCCGCAGGCGCGGCTCCAGAGTGTGGCAGCGTCCATGACTAACCGCATCCCATGAAAAATCAACCGTATATGGCATTGCCCGCCGGGGCTTCCGGCCGCCGAAGGCCAGATACGAAACAGTGCCCCGCGGGGATGAAGGTCACATATCCCGATGCCCCCGACAAGCTAAAAGAATCACAAGCATGTTAACAGGTTGTTGACAGGCGGAAACCGCGGCGTAAATGCTTGGAAACAATAATATGCCGTCTCTCAACGTTATTCAATCATGTCGCAACTCCTGTGCCGGGTAGGCGCGGGACGCAGGATGTCAGTCAACGAACGGAGAAGAGCAATGAAGCAGATCATGGGCATCACAGCCGCCATGGCACTGGGCGTGCTCTTGGCGGGGCGGGGTTATGCACAGGAGACACCGCCCAACGGACCCTTCGGCGGAGCGGCGCCGCGCGAAATGCGCGGACGCCAAGCGGCAGAGCGCGGCAGTTTCGCCCGCGGCGGCGCCGACAGGCAGAACGAGATGCTGTTCCGCATGTTGCAGGATCCGCAGGTCGTCAGGGAGATCGGGCTCTCCGACGAGAAGTCCGCGGCCCTCAAGAATGCCTTCCGCAAGGTGCAGGAGAAGCAGATCGACCTGCAGGCCGAGCTCGACAAGCTCAACCTGCAGCAGACCGGCCAGATCGCGGGGCTGTTGAGCGACCGCGGCAAGAAGGCCGACGAGGCGGTCAAGCTCGTAGAGGAGATGGGCCGGATCAGCACGGAACTCTCCAAGCTGGCGATCGAGCGTATCCTGGCCGTGCGCGAGCACCTGACCGACGACCAGATCAAGAAGGCGCGCGAGGTCGGCGAGGCGCG
>CAYRPP010000206.1:0-3699 GCA_964426115.1 uncultured Lentisphaerales bacterium
AATTGCTCGTCACGCCGGCCTCGACCAGCCAGCCGAAGAGCAGGTCGTCGAGCTCACGCGCCGTGGGCGATCGGGCGACCGTGTGAGTTACACCCTGGTGCTCGGCCGCCGCGGGCAGGAAATCGGCCGTGGCGCGCACGGACGGATGGAAGGACCACTGTGCGATCAGGCCACCGTCGATCAGCGACTTGAAGTCCACAAAGCGCTCGGTAGCAAAGCGTTCGAGGCGCGCCATGTTGCCGATGCGCATCACGCGCAGGTTCTTCTTGGCCGCGAAGATATCCATCACGCCCGGAGCGAATTCAGGCGCAAGCACGACCTCGGCGTAGTTGGCGGCGATCTGCCGCGCGGTCTCGATGTCGCACTCGCGGTTCAGGGCGATGCAACCGCCGAAGGCCGCGAGCCGGTCGGCGCGGTTGGCCCGGAAGTAGGCGTCGGCCAGCGTGTCCGCCCGCGCGACGCCGCAGGGGTTGTTGTGCTTGACGATGACCGTGCAGGGCATAGCCGAGAGGTACCGGAGGATGTTGAGGGCGTTGTCCGCGTCGGTCAGGTTGATCTTGCCGGGATGCTTGCCGAACTGCAGCAGTTCCGGATCCGAGGCCAGGTAGCGCCCAGGCTGGATCGATGCGACGCCGGCCAGCGCCAGGTTGCCGTTGACGAGCTTGTACATTGCGGCCGGTTGGTCGGGATTCTCGCCGTATCGCAGGCCGCGAACCTCGTCGCCGATCGCCCAGACGACCTTCTCGTAGCGCAGCGTCTGTCGCTCCGCGCCCTTCCCGAAGCTGATCTCGAGGTCGGGCGGGAAGGGATCGTCGATGATCGTGCGATAGGCGGCCTTCAAGTCTTTGGCGGGCATGGGATTCTCCAGTCGGTCGATAAAACGGCATCAACAGAGGGCATTATGCACTAAACACCCCGTCTTGAAAAGGCGGAGACGTATTGCCGCGCCGCGCGCGCACGCCTCCGCGTCCAATCTTCTGCATGTTCCGCGAGCCTGCCGGGGGCCTCCGCGTGCGGCGAGCACCCGCAGCGTATCGTAGGTGACCGCCGCCGTGCGACGCCAGGAGAACGTGGCGGCATGGCGGAGGCCGGCGGCGACGACCGCCGCACGCTCTGCGGGCGTGCGGGAGAGCGCCTTCAATATCGCCTCTTCCAGCGCGCCGGGCGTGTCGGGGTCGGCATACGTAGCCGCAGCGCCGCCAACCTCCGCCAGCGCCCCGGCACGCGTGGTCACGACCGGCACTCCGGCCTGCATCGCCTCCAGCACCGGCAGTCCGAAGCCCTCGTAGCACGAGGGCAGCACGAGGAGATCCGCGCCGCGGTAGCAGGCGGCCAGCTCCGCGTCCGAGAGTCCGGCGCGCCGCTCGATGCGGGCGCGATGGCGCGCCGCGCGGATGGCGGCCGCCAGCTCCGGCTCGCCGCGCCCGGGCCCGCCGACGAGCAGCAGGCGGTGGGGAATGCGCGCGGCGAGGGCGTCGAAGGTGCGCACGAGGGCCGGCAGGTTCTTGTGCGGGTAGCTGTTGGCGACGCAGAGCAGGCAGGGCGCCGACGGCGCGGCCGGCGCGGGCGCGGTGGCGAAGGCGGCGTCCGCTGCGGCATAGGTCACGGCGACGCGGCCGGACGGCACGCCGAGGCCGCAGACGATCTCCGTCTTCGAGAAGTACGAGGTCGTCAGGATCGCCTGGCAGCGCCGCGCGGCCAGGCTGACCAGCACGCGGGTGGCCAGCAGCGCGGCCGGCGTCAGATCCTCCGGGAAGCGCCGGTACTGAAGGTCGAAGATCGTGACCGCCTGGGGGCAGCGGGTCAGCAGGCAGGCAGTGTAGCCAGGGGACCAGAGCGCGTCGCAGCCGGCGCGAAGCACGCGCCGCCGCAGTTGGAACTGTTCGCGCAGCACGCGCCGCGCGCGGCTCGCGGCGCGGAAGCCGAGGCAGTCGAAACGCAGGTTGGCGCTGCTTCCGGCGAACGCCTCGCGCAGGCGCGCGTCGTTCTCGATGTTGGTGAAGAGTGTGCACGGGCCCGCATGCAGCGGCAGGAGCGCCCGCAGCGTCTCGATGAAATAGCGCTCCGAGCCTCCCACCCGTCCGGGGATGAGGAAGAGCGTGTTAACGCCCAGATGCCAGCCGGGGTGCGGCGTCATGTCGCCGGACCTCCGTTGACCTGCCGCCGACGGGCCAGGTAGCGGTAGCTGGCGACGATCCCGCGCCGCACGAAGGCATGCGCCAGCGTCTGCGGTGCGAAGCGTCCGGCGTCCGCTGCGGCAGCCTCCCACTCCTCGCGGAACTGCCGCTCGAAGGTCTGTCCGCTGATCGAGCCCGGATGCCAGCGGAAGTCGGCCAGCGGCTCCCCGCCCAGGCGCATGGCGCCGCCTTGACGCCAGAGGCGCAGCAGCAGCTCGTAGTCGAAGGCGGCGCGCAGGTCCTCCCGCAGGTCGCCGGCCGCCTGCCACGCGAGCCGTGTGAAGAAGAGCGCCGGCTGCGAGACATAGTTGACCGTCTGGATGAGCGGCCGGCACGAGAATGGGAAGCAGGCCTCCTTGAAGCGCGTGATGCCGCGGCGGATTTCGCGCCCCCCCTCGTCGACGATGCGGCAGCGGCCGAAGCAGAGCGCGCGCGACGGCCGCCGCCGGAAGGCGTCCGCCACGCGCCCAAGTGCGCCGGGATGGTAGCAGTCATCGGCGTTGAGCCAGGCCAGGATGTCGCCGGTGGCGAGCCGCAGCCCCTTGTTGATGGCCGCGGCCGGCCCGCTGTCGGACTCGACGACGAGCCGTGCCAGCGACGGTCGGAAGTGCTCAAGTATGGCAGGCGTGCCGTCCGTGCTGCAGCCGTCGACGACGATGTGCTCCAGATCGAAGTCCCCTGTTCCGCGCTGCATCTGGACACTTCGCAGCGCGGCCTCGATGAAGGCGCCCGAATTGAAGCTCGGAGTGACGACGGATATGCGCATCGGCGGCAGGATACCACCTTCTGGCAGAAGCCGCAAAGAATCGCGTTTGAACGCTCACCGCTCACCGTGGACGCTGAATGCTGGCATAAGACTTGCTTAATCATGCTGAATTTATTTGACTTTGCCGCCACCGCTTTGGAGACGCCATGAACACCAATAGTCCCGATATTCCGGCCGCCACGCAGGACGACCTCGCGCGCATCCGCGCGATCCACGAGGCCTATCTCAAGATGAAGGAGCAACTCGGGCGCGTGGTCATCGGCCAGGAGGGCGTCATCGACGAGGTGCTCATGGCGATCTTCAGCCGCGGCCACGCGCTGCTCGTCGGCGTGCCCGGTCTGGCCAAGACCCTGCTCGTCAGCACCATCGCGCGGGTGCTCGCGCTGGCCTTCAAGCGCATCCAGTTCACGCCCGACCTGATGCCCTCGGACATCACCGGCAGCGATGTCCTGCACGAGGACCGCGCCACCGGGCGGCGCGAGTTCCGCTTTGTCCGCGGGCCGGTCTTCGCCAACCTGCTGCTGGCCGACGAGATCAACCGCACGCCGCCCAAAACGCAGGCCGCGCTGCTCGAGGCCATGCAGGAGCACCACGTCACTGTCGGCGACCAGACCTATCCGCTTCCCGAGCCTTTCTTCGTCCTGGCCACGCAGAACCCGATCGAGCAGGAGGGCACCTATCCCCTGCCCGAGGCGCAACTTGACCGCTTCATGTTCAACATCGTCGTGGACTACCCGTCGCGCGACGAGGAGGCGC
>CAYRPP010000207.1:0-3680 GCA_964426115.1 uncultured Lentisphaerales bacterium
AAAATCGGGATTGTCTGAGATAAGGATTTCATGACACGATAATGATCATTTCTCCACGTGAAACAATTTGTTTCATGTCGTGAAATATATTTTTGCGGCGCTTTCTTGTCAAGCGGGGCGCTTTTTCCACCAACCACCAACCATCAACCATCCACGAATGGGCGATGCCGAGACGTCCGGCCAGTTCGCGCATGGAGAGACCGCGCGCCAGGCGCTGTTTCCGCAGCCAGGCCAGTAGCGCGCGGTAGTCGGCGGTGTGGATCGTCTTCATGAAGACATCATAGGATCCACGCCATACCGTACCCAAAACAGGTACACTCGTTGCCGAGGGGCTTTACCAAGTCCGGATTATTGCCCCCGAATGCGAAATCGAAAGGGGGATCAAAAAGGCGGGAAGGCAAAAAAATGGGTTGTACCCAAAACCGGTACATGCTATTTTGTGCCCATTATGGAAACAAGGCGTCTGGGGGCTTCCGCTTGCGGATAGTTCCGGGCGAACCTGGGGGTATAAGGGGTCGCATCATGGCGGAACTGCTGTTCAAGTGCGCGCATTGCGGCAAGATGCTGGCGATCGACAGCCAGGGTGTAGGACTGTCGGTCAACTGCACGGACTGCGGCCAACCCACGACTGTACCCGCAGCCGCGATAGAGTACCGCTGTCCCCAGTGCCGCGCCAAACTGTGCGCGCCGCTGGATCTGGCCGGGACGGCGTGTTCCTGCCCGGCCTGCGGCCATTCCTCCGCGGTGCCCGCCCATTCTCCCATCCTGAGCCTGCGCCGGTCCCGGGAGACCGGGGCCGACGACGCGGATGCCGCTCCCGGCCAGCGCTGTCCCGCCTGCGGAGCGACAGCCGCCCCTGCCGCCATCCTCTGTGTCCAGTGCGGCATCAATCTACGCACCGGCAAACCCTTCTTGAAACAACCGCACACCAGCGTCTTCGGCAGCGTCTGGTTTCATTCGGCCGCCATGCTCCTGCTGCTGGCGGCGCTGGGCTGGGGCTGGCAGTACCACCGGCATATAAAGGAGGAGCGGGCTGAACGCGTGCTGCAGGCGAAGCAGGAAGCGGTCGAGAAGCAGCGGGCCGAGGAAGCAGAGCGCGTGGCCGAGGCGAAACGCAAGCAAGCCGATGAGGCCCGACGGCTTGCGGCCGAGGAGACAAGGCGCCGCCTAGCCGAAGAGCAGGCCAAACATGCGCAGGAGAAACGGAGGATGGCAGAACTGCGCGAGCGGTTTCTGCAAACGCCGGAAGTCGGCCTTCTGGACGCCATGTCGCTGTTTGTCGTCGGGAAGGATCCGGTGCGCCTCTCAATAGACCCGGAAGTGCTGGGCCTGATCCAAGACCTGCGGGTCACAACAGAGGAGAAGGCCGCGCTCGCCACACGCGCGGGACGGGAGGCGTGGTTCAGCAAGAAGGGACTGATTGTGCGCGACTGTCCGCTCTCCGAGCCCAATCAACTGGTCGAGTTCGTGACCACTGAGTCAATCTGGAGCTATTTCTGTGCCGTCCAGCAAATGCGGGGCGGCCGTCTGAATCAGGCACTGCAGGTGCTCAATGCCGCCCGCCTCGACGATTCCGACTATGGCAAGCATTGCCTGGGTCTGCGAACGCTCCTGGCAGAACTGGACAAACGGCGCATTGAAATGAGCCGGCTCGACCAGCAAGTTAACCAACGGCTGGCGGCATCCGAGCAACACTACCGGGGTGCAAACATGGCCAAACGGGCTGCGGCCATGTCAAGCGGAGGGGAGTATAAGGTTGTTAGAGGGAAATGGGTGTGGATGGAGCGTATCGGCGATGTCAAAGTGATGCAGGCGTCGGCAATTTCGCGAAATGAACTGGCGTTGCGGGAGCTTCGGGCCGTGGCTTCCGACATGAACGATTTCATGCGCAAGGCCGATCTGGCCAATCGGATGCTTGTCGACCGGCACAACTTTGCCTTTGCCGGCCATTTCATGTCCGAGGTATCCTGTCTTCTCAAGAGCTACATCGACACGTTCGACCGCCTGAACACGCTCTCCGCAACCATCAGCAAGACGGGGCTGCTGTCGGAAATCGGCTGGAAATCCGCCGAGTGTGATGCTCTCAGAGGGCAGATTCGTGGCTTCCGGGCGAAGTTTCCGGAGATTCCGGATGACTTGCGGCAGCATCGTGACAACATCGAAAAGGACGTGCGCGCGGCATCCAATCAGACCAGGGAATTGCATCTGGAGCCCGGCGCCATACGCGATTCACTCTACCGCGACATGATGGCTGCAGGACGGGCGTTAAGCTATGACCGCGGAAACGTTTACGCCCATGTGGCAGCGGGCTATTACCGCCTGCAATTGCATGCAAAGGAACTGCAAAATATTCTACACTCGTCGGTGGCACCGGAGGATAATATTAAAACACTCGCTCACGAGTTTGATGTCCAGAACAAGCAGGGGTTGTTGTCGGCCGCCAGGTGGGTCGCCGACAAAACGAGTTCGCCCCCCGCTCTGTCGGCGGGCAAGGTCGGTATGGTCACGGGACTCAGCTTGTCTGGATCAGAAGGCGAGCTGTTTCCTATCACCGTTCAGATCAAATCGCGCGTGAAGAGCCGAGAAACCGAGACGGTAACGGTAAGCGGAAGCACGGGAAACATCTATACCGGTTACTGGGAGAGTTGGAGCGCATCCTGGAGTCGGGAGAATATCACCGTTACGGAGCCCATCATATTCGAGGACTACGGGAAAAAGGATTTGGATATGTGCATTTCGACTGTCGAGGCGTACAAGTATCTGGTTGATCGGTTCCCGGCCATGACCAATCAGGCCATGCACATCTCGTTCCACGCCCTCAAGGAGGACAAGGGCGGAGATTCCGCCGGCCTGACCATGGCTCTGGCGGCCTATTCCTCGCTCTTCAACAAGCCAGTGCGGCCCGACATCGCGACCACCGGCTCGATCCGCAGCGATGGCAGCGTGCTGGCCGTCGGGGGCATCTTCGAGAAGCTCCTGGCCGCTGCGGCGGCGCCCGGAATCGAGCTGGTCATCATTCCCAAGGGGAACGAGCCGGATGCCATGCTGCTGCCGCTGGACACGCTCTGTCGGATTGCTATCGTCTCGGCAAGCGAGATTGAGGACTGCTTCGACTTCGTCACCGATCAGGGCAACAAGGCCGAGGCGCTGGCCAAGCTGCGCCGGGCGCAGGTTCACCTGCTGGCCGGACAGCGCGACCGTGCCGAACCACTGCTGCTGGAGGTCGCGGCCGAGTGCCCGGAACTCTACAATGCCCGGCGGCTCCTCGAACTCATCGCCTTCTGGAATAAGACGAAAAGCGAAGATCGCCGGGCGTTGAACGCGACGGTGGCGCCGGCAGAGCCTGCCCGCGGGAAAGATGCACGGGACGGTGTCTGAGGCCGCCGTCACTCCAGCGCCAGCGGCGCCTCGGGATGAAGAGCCAGGGCCGGAGATGGCGGTAGCTCCAGGCCGGACGCAGCTCGACATTCCAGGAGAGGCTTCAGCCCCGTCTCTGTCGGCGCCATGCCCGGCGCTACCGCTCGCATTACCTCTTCGGGTAGGCGGGACGCCTTCTCCCTGGCCCGGCGCCGCCGGGCGTTCACTCCGGTCAAGAATCGACTGCTTCGAGGACGCGTTGCACGTTCAGCGTCCAGCGTTCTTTCCGTGTATCCCGCCACTACCGGTTCAGCGGGTTTTCG
>CAYRPP010000208.1:0-3664 GCA_964426115.1 uncultured Lentisphaerales bacterium
AGGTCGGGCGTGACCGTCAGGCGCGCGTCCGCGACCGGCGCGAAGGCCGTGACGAGAAGGCTCAGCGGCGCGTGCTGGCGGTAGGCCGTGCCGTCGCCACCGGTCCAGAGCGTGCGCATCGAGAGCGAGTCCTTGCCGACGGGAATGGAGACGCCCAGGCGGGGGCAGAGCTCGCGGGCCACGGCCTTGACCGTGTCGAAGAGCGCGGCGTCTTCGCCCTCCTCGCCGCAGGCGCACATCCAGTTGGCCGAGAGCTTGACGCGGTTGATCGGGCCGATCGCCGCGCCCATCAGGTTTGTGAGCGCCTCGCCCACGGCCAGGCGGCCCGAGGCGGGCGCGTCGATCACGGCGACCGGCGTGCGCTCGCCCATCGACATAGCGCTGCCCGTGAAGGCCTGGTAGCCCGTCAGCGTCACGCCGCAGTCGGCCAGCGGGAGCTGGTAGGGCCCGACCATCTGGTCGCGGTGCACGAGCCCGGTCACGCTGCGGTCGCCGATCGTGATCAGGAAGTTCTTCGAGGCCACGGCGGGCAGGCGCAGCACGCGCTCGAGCGCCGCGCGGGGCGCCACGCCCGCGAAATCGAGCGCAGCGAGTTCTCGCCCGCGGCGTCGGACATCCCGCTGCATGCGCGGCGGCTTGCCGAGGAAAACCCCGAGATCCGTGTCGATCGGGCGGTCGTGGAAGTGCTCGTCCTCCAGCACGAGGCGGCGGTCGTTGCGGGCCTCGCCGACGAAGGCGACCGGGCAGCGCTCGCGCGTGCAGATCGCGGCAAACGCCTCGCGGGACTTCGGCCGGATGGCCAGGACATAGCGCTCCTGGGCCTCGCAGCACCAGATCTCCATGGGGTTCATGGAGTGTTCTTCGTTCGGCACGCGCCGCAACTGGAAGGTCGCCCCGCACTTCTCGACCAGTTCCGGAAAGGCGTTCGAGAGTCCTCCGGCCCCGACATCATGGATGCTGTAGATCGGATTGGCCTCGCCCAGGGCCACGCAGGCGTCGATGACCTCCTGGCAGCGCCGCTGCATCTCGGGATTGCCCCGCTGCACGGAGTTGAAGTCGAGATCCTCCGCGTTGCTGCCGGAGTCCATCGACGAGGCGGCCCCGCCGCCGAGGCCGATGCGCAGGGCGGGTCCGCCGATCTGCACCAGCAGCGCCCCCGGCGGCACCGGCTCCTTGCGGATGAGGCCGCGGCGGATGGCGCCCATGCCGCCGGCGATCATGATCGGCTTGTGGTAACCGCGCAGTTGTCCGGCCACCCGTTCCTCGTACGTGCGGAAGAGGCCGCAGAGCTGCGGCCGCCCGAACTCGTTACCGAAGGCCGCGCCGCCCAGCGGCGCGTCGATCATGATCGATAGAGGCGTGGCCAGGCGCCCCGGAAAGGGCGCCAGCTCGCGCTCCCAGGGCATCTCGTAGCCCGGAATGCGTAGGTGGGAGACGATCAGGCCCGCAAGGCCGGCCTGGCTGCGGCTGCCGCGCCCGGTGGCGCCCTCGTCGCGGATCTCACCGCCGACGCCCGTCGCGGCGCCGGGAAAGGGGGCAATCGCCGTGGGATGGTTGTGGGTCTCGACCTTCATCACCAGATCGAGCTGGTCGGGCTCGAACCGGTAGACGCGCGTCACCGGATCGATCCGGAAAGCCTGCGCGGCGTGGCCCTCGGCCACCGCCGCGTTGTCGCTGTAGGCCGAGAGCGTGTGCTCGGGATGCCGCGCGTGCGTATGGCGGATCATGGCGAAGAGCGACTCCGCCTGCCGCTCGCCGTCGATCGTCCAGGCGGCATTGAAGATCTTGTGGCGGCAGTGCTCGGAGTTGACCTGGCCAAACATGACCAGCTCGGTGTCGGTCGGGTTGCGGCGGGCCTGGGCAAAAGCCTTCGCGAGATAGAGGATCTCCTCCTCACTCAGAGCGAGCCCCATCTCCCCGTTGGCCTCGTCCAGCGCCGCGCGTCCCTTCGCCAGCACGTCGAAAACCCGCCCCGGTGCCGGCGGACGGTGGTCGAAGAGATCCTCCAGCGAGGCATAGACCCCCTCGGTCATGCGGTCGTGCAGCACGCGTAGCGCCGCACCCAGCGCGGCGGCGGGCACCGCGGCGCCGGCGGCATCGGCCACGGCGTAGCGGATGCCGCGCTCGACGCGCCGCACCTCGGCCAGACCGCAGTTCTGCAGGATGACGGTGGCCTTCGAGGACCAGGGCGAGATCGTCCCCTTGCGCGGCACGACAAAGAAGCCGCCGGCGGCCGGTGCCCGCGCCACGGCGTTCAACAGGGCGCAGCAGCGCTTCTCCTGCGCTCCCGGCATGGGCGCCTGCAATTCGAGACAGTAGATGTAATCCGCCGCCACGGTCGCCTTGCCCAGCCGCGGCAGCGCGCGGGCCAGCCCCTCACGCAGCGCCTCCAACCGGAACGCGGAGCAGGCCGCGCCTCCCTGCCAAATGATGAGACTCACGTTCGTTTCTCCCGGATGCGGCGCCGCGGCTAGAGGCCTTCCTTGACAATCACCGATGCCGACGCCTGCCAACCCCGGCTATCGCGGACGATCACGGTGTTGACGCCCCATTTGCCCGGCACGCGCTCGTAGTTGGCCGCCGTCACCATCACGTCCTCGTCCATTGGAACGCCGGTGACCTGCCCCAACGAGGTGTCGGAGACGCTCCATCGCACCGGCAGGACGGCGCCATGCACGCCGAACGAGACCACCGTGTCGTTGGTGCGGCCGAACTGGTACGTCGAGGGCGAAAGGTACATCTCGTCCCCGCTCACGTCGTCGTCGTTCTCGCAGCCGGTGGTCGCGATCACCATGGCCACCGCGGCCACGAGGCCGAGGAAAATGCACGCGCGTCCAAGTTTCATCGTATCCTCCCCATGCGCGGGCTTCGCAAGATGGCCTTCGCCCGTCGCATCACCAAATCCCGCCCATCCTGTAATCCTGTCAAAAAATCCGTGACGCCTACGCTCACGGGAGCGCCGTCAGCGCCGCCGCGTAGTCGGGCTCCTGTGTGATCTCCGGCACGAGCTGCACATGGCGCACGACGCCCGCGGGATCCACCACAACCACCGCGCGGGCCAGCAGGCCGGCCAGCGGCGACGAGGTCATCAGCACGCCGTAGTCGCGCCCGAAGCCGGGCGACCGGAAGGTGGAGAGCGTTTTCACGCGTTCAAGCCCCTCGGCCGCGCAGAAGCGGCCCTGCGCGAAGGGCAGGTCGGCCGAGATGCACAGCACCAGCACCTGCGGACGCGCGGCGGCCTCGGCGTTGAAGCGGCGCACCGACGCGGCGCAGACGCCGGTGTCGATGCTCGGGAAGATGTTGAGGACGGCCCAGTGACCGCGGGCTGCGGAGAGGGTGAAACCGCTCAGATCCCCGGCGACCAGACTGAAGGCCGGGGCCGGCGTGCCGACACGCGGCAGCGCTCCCGCCAGCTCAACCGGTGTTCCCTTGAATGCTGTCTGTGCCATGGTGTTTGCACTCCTGTCCGACCGACGAATATGCCGCTTGGCGCGGTATCAGGGCAAGCATAACAAATCACCTCCCGCGGACAAAGCGGAATTCCATTCGCACGAGCTTCAGGTGACGGGATCTTGCCGGAGGCGCTATGGCGCACGCGTCCGCAGGAGCCCGGCGGCTTCCTGCCGCGCCCAGCGGTCCGCCTCGACGATGGCCTCCAGCGAGG
>CAYRPP010000209.1:0-3657 GCA_964426115.1 uncultured Lentisphaerales bacterium
TGCCGGATGTTGTCGCCGACCTTGAGCGACGGGAAGAGGCCGACGAGCGGGCCGTTGGAGTGGTTGGTGATATCGGTCAGGTTGCCGTCGCGGTCGATGACGATGATCAGGTCCGGCGAGGCGGCCAGCAGGGCGCGCATGTGCTCGTTGCGGCGCACCAGGGCCTGGTGCTCGCCGTCGATGGCGTCGAGCATCTGGTCGATCGTCGAGGCGACGACGCCGAACTCGTCGCGGCGCTTCCAACCGATGCGGCGGCCGTTGGGGATGCCATTGCCGAAGGCCTGCAGGGTGTCGGCGAGGCGCGTCAGCGGATTGAGCACGGCGTGGCCCTGGACGAGGAAAATGGGGACGATGAAGAGCACGCCGACGCCGGCGACGAAGAAGGTGAGCCACGCGACGGCCAGGTCGGCGAGGTGCCTGCAGGAGTCGCCGAGACTGAGGGCGAGCGAGAAGACCTGACGTCCGTGGATGTCGTAGAAGGGAAGGCTGGCGCGCATCGGCTCCTCGGCGCGCCAGAAGGCGGGGATGTCGTAGAGGATGTTGGCGCCGACCACCTCGCCGTGGCGGGCGGCACCGGGCGCGCGGGCGGCGCGGGCGGCGGTCTGCACGACGCTCGATTCGAGCGGCAGGCCGGCGGTGATGCGGCGCATGACCGCCGCGTTGCCGATGGAGCGGCCCACCAGGACGTTGGCCAGGGGCGCGGAGGAGGAGGCATCGTCATCGCCCGGCGGCGGGGCGGCGACCGGCGCGGCGGCGATGAGCACGGGCGTGCCGGAGAGCAGCACCAGCCCACTGCGGGGGGGACAGGTGGCGTCCTCCTGCCTGGCGACCAGCACCGAATCCGGCCGCAGAAGCTCGCGGATCTCCTCTTGCTGCAGCAGCGTGGGCCGGCACTCTCCGCCGTCGCGGACGAAGGCGCAGAGCAGCCCGCCGTCGGCCTCGGCGACGGCCAGCAGATCGACGTCGAAGCGGTCGAGCGACGCGGCGTCCCACTGGTTGGAGGCGTTGCCCGGCGTGAGACCGCGTAGGGCGGTGTCCATGGCGGTGGTACGCGCCACGCTCCGGAGCTGGTCGAGCTCCACGCGCACCGAGCCGCGCAGCCTGGGAACCGCATGCAGCAGGTGCCGCGAGGCCTGCTTGAGCGTGCTGCCGACGACCAGACGTCCGCCGACGTAGAATACGCCCAGCAGGAGCATTAGCCCCAGGGCTGTTGCCCATGCCAGCCTGCTGCGTACTTTCATGCTGTCAGCTCAACGCGAACAATCCAGCCGGCCCGCCTCCCGCGCGAGGCCATGCAAACGCGTACTGGC
The DNA here is from genome assembly GCA_964426115.1 of uncultured Lentisphaerales bacterium. Lineage (GTDB taxonomy): Bacteria > Verrucomicrobiota > Kiritimatiellia > RFP12 > JAAYLN01 > JAAYLN01. Next base: position 1,311 of record CAYRPP010000209.1, read on the forward strand.
GGAGAGGGGGGGATTCGAACCCCCGGTACCGGCTTAAAACCAGTACCGCGGTTTAGCAAACCGCTGCTTTCAGCCACTCAGCCACCTCTCCGGAAAGAAACCCATGCGTCCAGTGCGCGTCGCAACCGCGCCGGAGCAGGGCGTCGCGGGATGCATCATAGGCCACGACGCGGAACGGTTCAAGCAGAAAGCTTGCAGGGGATTAAGTGTCCTTCGTGATCTTCGTGGTTAAATGGAGCGTGCGGGATAGGCGGTCGTTCGTTTTCCTTCCCGGGCCTGAAGGCCCTCGCATACTTCCGGCTAAAGGGAGCGTTGATTTATTGCGCCCCGTACCCTTTTCCAGACGATCATGAAGCAAGGTAGGGCGAGGCGTCCCCGCCGAGCCGCCATTTGGCACTAATATAACTGATTATGCCGTCCATCTGCGGCTCACCGGGACGGTTCGCCCTACCTTGCTCTATTGCGCCTGTATAAATCAACGCTCCCTTCAGGGTCTGTTGTTATATTGCCGCTGCTGATTAATCTGGAACTCAGGGAATCAGGAAATGCGCAGGTTTGGTGCATTTTCCTGTTTTCCTGAGTTCCAGATTCAAGGACTGCCAATAAATCAACGCTCCCTTCAGGCGGAAGTCGTTCAGGGGCTTCAGCTTACCGTGCATCCATGTAAAACCTTCCCCAAATCCGCGCCTTGTGCTTGAATGGGACTGCGATGCCATGGGTATGACGCTCCACTTCCTGGGATGGGAACAGCCGCTCTGCGAGACAGTGCCGGACTATCTCCTGGCGGACGCGGCAAAACCGCTCGCCGACCTGCGCGGCACGCTGCTGGTCGTGCCGACGCGCCAGTCGAGCTGGCGGCTGCGCGCCGCGCTGCCGGTGGCGGCCCACGCGCGCGGACAGACGCTGCTCGGCCCGGAGATCGTGACGCCGCCCGTGCTGCTCGAACCCGAGGCCGGACCCAACACCGCCTCGGGACTGCAAGTTCTGCTGGCCTGGGTGGCCGTGCTGAGGGCCATTCCGCCCGGTGCGTGTCCCGCGTTTCTCGGCACGCGGCGCGACCGGCCCGCCGATTGCGCCTGGGCGCTGCCGGTCGCCCGCCGGCTCCAGGAGTTGCGCCGCGAACTGGCCGATGGCGGCCTGACGCTCGAAAAGGTCGCCGCCATGGAGGCGGTGATCGAAGAACGGGAACGCTGGCAGGAACTGGCTGAACTGGAACGCCGCCACACCCGGCAGTTCGCCGACTGGCAGTTGCGCGATCCGCTCGCCGTCAAGCTGGCGCGGGCGGCCGAGGCGCCGCCGCCGGCGGACGTCGGGCGGGTCATCCTGGCCGCGCTGCCCGATCCGCCCAGACTGCTCATGACGCTCCTGGAACGCTGGAGCGAAGCCGGAGTCGCCGTGGAGGTGCTCGTGGCCGCGCCGCCCGTGGAAGCCGCCGCCTTCGACGCCTGGGGACGCCCCCTGCCCGCGGTCTGGAACGCGCGGCAGATCGACGTGCGCGACGCCGACCTCTGGCTCGAGGCGACACCCGAGGACCAGGCCGCGCGCATCGCGCGCGCGCTGGCGATCGCCATGCGCGCTTCTCAGTCCCAATCAGAGCCTGTAACCGGGGCTTTTTTTGAATCAGGAACTCAGGAAAAACAGGAAAATGCAGCCGGAAAATGCTCCATTCCTGATTTCCTGAGCTCCAGATCAATCAGCAGCGGCAATATAACAGCATCCCCTCGTACCGGGACTCCGGCGCAGCAGCCGCAGGTGGCCATCGGCGTGCCGGACAAGGAGGCCATCGCCCCGCTGCAACGCGAGCTGGCGGCCCTGGGTTTGGCGGCCTTCGATCCGCGCAACCGCCCCTTCGACGACGCGCCCCTCTACCGGCTCGTCCAGGCGCTGCTCGATCTGCGCGCGCGCGACAGTTACGACGCGGTCGCCGCCCTCCTGCGCCATCCCGACGTCCTGGCGGCGGTCGGCAACGGCGCCGAGGTGCTGCGAACGCTGGACGCCTTTCAGGCGGAGCACTTGCCCGTCACGCTCTCCGACATGGCCGTACGCAGCGGCGCGCATGCGGTGCGGCCGCCTGAAGCGGCGCTGGCCATGGTACGCCGCTGGCGCGCGCGGCTGAGCGCGGGCGGGCTCGCCGACGGCCTGCGCGAGGTGCTGCAGGAGATCTATAAACAGCGCCTGCTGCAGGCCGACAATCCCGGGGACGAAGCCTTCCAGCAGACCGCCACCACCTTCGACGCCGTCCTGCGCGAGCTGGAGCGCGCCGGCGCCGCCAACCCGGCCGACGAGGAGGCTGCCGCCGTGCTCCTGGCGCGCCTGCGCGAGGGCCAGATCAGGCCCGAGCGGCGCA
>CAYRPP010000210.1:0-3638 GCA_964426115.1 uncultured Lentisphaerales bacterium
GCGGTAGAACCGATCGGTGGCATCTAGGTCGCGCGCCCCGATGCAGATGTGCGCGATATCCTTGACCATTGACCTTATCCCCGGTCGCGACTGCGCCTAAGGCCGATCAAGCACCTCGGCCAACGCGCCGAGGATGTCGTCGATGTGCTCGATGCCCACCGAGAGGCGCAGCATCTCGGGCGTGACGCCGCAGGCGCGCTGATCCGCCTCGCTGAGCTGCGCATGGGTGGTGCTGGCCGGGTGGATGATCAGGCTCTTGGCGTCGCCGACGTTCGCCAGATGGCTGAAGAGCCGTATGTTGTCGACAATCTTGACTCCGGCCTCCAGACCGCCCTTGGCGCCGAAGACCACCATGCCGCCCGCGCCGTTGGGCAGGTACTTGCACGCCAGCGCATGCGCGGGATCGCCGGGCAGACCCGGATAGCGCACCCAGGCCACCTGCCGGTGGCCGGCCAGGAACTCGGCCACGCGCAGCGCGTTGGAGGAGTGGCGCTCCATGCGCAGCGGCAGCGTCTCGACCCCCTGGATGAACTGCCAGGCGGCATCTGGCGCCAGGGTCGCGCCCTGGTTGCGCAGCCCGACGGTGCGCAGACGGAAGATGAAGGCCTGCGAATTGAGCGGTCCCAGGTCGTGCGCAAAACGCATTCCGTGGTAGCCGCGGTCGGGCTCGTTGTAGAGCGCGAACTTGGGATCGGTCCAGTCGAACGTGCCGGCATCGATCACCACGCCACCGATGCCCACGCCGTGGCCGCCGATCCACTTGGAGAGCGAGTGGATCACGATATTGGCGCCGTGCTCGATCGGACGCAGCAGCGTCGGCGGCGTGAAGGTGGAGTCGACGATCAGCGGCAGGTGGCGTTTGCGCGCGACCGCAGCGTAACGGGCGATGTCGGCCACGTCGAGACTCGGGTTGCCGACGGTCTCGATGTAGATCGCGCGCGTGCGGCTGTTGATGGCCGCCTCGACGGCGGCGAAGTCGTTGACCGGCGTGAAGCGCGTCGTGATGCCCCCCTGCGGCAGGATGGCGTCGAACTGCGTGTAGGTGCCGCCGTAGAGGTTGGACGCGGCCACCAGCTCGTCGCCCTGGCGCAGGATGTTGGTCACGGCGAAGTAGATCGCCGCGGTGCCGCTGGCGAAGGTCAGCGCCGCGGCGCCGCCCTCCATCAGGGCGAGGCGCTGCTCGAGCACGTCGTTGGTCGGGTTCATCAGCCGCGCGTAGATGTTGCCGCTCTCGCGCAGGGCGAAGAGGTCGGCGCCGTGCGCGGCGCTGCGGAAGCTGTAGGCCGTCGTCCGGTAGACCGGCACAGCACGTGCCAGGGTGGCCGGGTCGGGCTTCTGGCCGGCGTGCAGGGCCAGGGTTTCCAAATGGTCTTTTGCTTTGTTCATGCGTTCTCCGCGGCTGTCGGTTGCTCGAATAGCCAGGTGGAAAGATAGCGCTCCCCGCTGTCCGGCAGCAAGGCCAGAATGCGCTTGCCGGCGTACTCGGGCTGGCTGCTCAGCTCGAGCGCCACCGCCAGAGCGGCCCCCGACGAGATGCCGATCAGCAGCCCCTCCCGGAGCGCGGCGGCGCGCGCGGTGGCGCCGGCCGCCTCCGCCGAGACCTGGCGCACCTCGTCTACGACGCCCATGTCCAGCACCCGCGGCACGAAGTTCGCGCCGATGCCCTGAATCCTGTGCGGCCCCGGCTGCCCGCCGGAGAGCAACGGCGAAGCGTCGGGCTCGACCGCGACGATCTTCACGCCGGGTACCTTTGCTTTCAGCACGCGCCCTACTCCCGTGATGGTCCCGCCCGTGCCGACGCCGGCAACAAAAACGTCCATTGCCCCGTCGGTATCCGCCAGTATCTCGACCGCCGTCGTGGCAGCGTGAATCGCAGGATTGGCCGGATTCTCGAACTGCTGGGGCATGAAGGACCCGGGATTCGCCGCCTGCAGCTCCAGCGCCTTGGCGACCGCGCCCTGCATGCCGGCCGCCCCTTTTGTCAGCACCAGTTGCGCGCCATAGGCCTGCAGCAGCTTGCGCCGCTCGACGCTCATGGTCTCGGGCATCGTCAGAATCAGACGATATCCCCGAGCTGCGGCCACCATCGCCAGCCCGATGCCCGTGTTGCCGCTGGTGGGCTCGATCAGCAGACCGCCCGGCTTCAGGCGGCCATCGCGCTCGGCCGCCTCGATCATCGCCAGCGCAATGCGGTCCTTGACGCTGCCGCCGGGATTGAAAGACTCGATCTTGACCAGCACTTCGGCCCGTCCCGCGTTGATCCGGCGGATGCGCACCAGCGGCGTGTTGCCGATCAATGCGCCGATGTTGTCGTGAATGTTAGCCATGTTCCACCCGCGTGACGCCGCTGCATTAAAACTACCTTAATGGTGGCGTTTGTAGAGAATATAGCGCATCGCGCCACCGTTGTCAAGCGGACGTCCCGAAGACTCATTAATCCTTGAAACGCTGCGTCCTTGACCTAATCCAGGTAATGGTCTATTCTATCCACCGTTCGCTGTTCCCGGCGTACCGTCACGCCGGTTACCATGTTACACCACCGTTTCGGTAGACTTCTAAGATGAAGCTTTCCACAAAAGGGCGCTACGGCCTGCGGATCCTCTACGACCTGGCGGCGAATCCCGGCGCGACACCCCGCATGCTCAAGGAGATCGCGGCGGCGCAGGGAATCTCGCTGAAGTACATCAGCCGCCTGATCATCGGCCTGCGCAAGGCGGGACTGGTCAGATCGGTCCGCGGCGCCAGGGGCGGCTTCAGGCTGGCCCGCTTCCCCAGGGACGTCTCGCTGCTGGAGATCGTCGAGGTGATGGAGGGGCGCGTCGCGCTTGTAGACTGCGTTTGCCATCCGGATGCGTGCCCACGGATCCCAACCTGCACGCCGCGCCGGATCTGGATGAACCTCAACGACCAGATCCGCGCACGGATGGCCGCGATCACACTGCAAATGCTGCTGGACGAAGACCGGGGGACTCCCGTCCGCGTCAGTTCCACGGGCAGCCGACGAAAACGCGCTACTTCGCGGCCTTCACGCGCGCGGCCTGGAGCTTCATCCAAATCGCTATCGGGATCGTGATCGATTCGGAGTTCGCCGTATTCCGATGTATCCACCCTCACTTGGTATCCTCTTCCGCCCAGCCGAAAAGCCGACCGCCAAGCGATATACGTCAATCCCTCCTGTCCGGGCGCCATTCGCTGTTCCTTCAATTGCGCTGGATGACGAAAAAGCTCACCGGGAGCGGTCCGCAAGGGTCACGATCTGGCGGAGCGTATGGTTCGCGCAATCCTACTTCTCCTTCAGTTTGTCAAGCGTTGCCTTTGCCTGCGGAGCCGACCGGAAAATTCCATCAAGCAAAGAACAAGGATAATCAGTACAGTCCGCACATGTGCCGACTAGTTTCCCAGTAGCACATTTCCTGATTTCACACAGTTGATCGCAGTAGTCTGTCTTAATGCCCCCCGATTGACATCCTGTGCAGTTAATATGCTCCGCCTTAATTGGGGCATTGTTTAGCCTTGCCCATTTTTCAGCGACTTTGGCACGCAGCGCGTTGTCATTGTTCTTGGTGGCAACGAATGCCTCGCATTGTAAACAGTCAAGTCCACAGTACCCAATCATACAACCTCCTCTTGTTTGCCGA
>CAYRPP010000211.1:0-3589 GCA_964426115.1 uncultured Lentisphaerales bacterium
GCCGCCGCCGGCCACGACGACATCATAGGCCCCGAGCTGCGGCAGCACCGCCGGCTCGCGGGCCATCCAGTCGGAGTCGGCGGATGGGGGGCGCGGATGGGACGGCGGCTCGTGGAGCAGCGGGTCGCGGATGCCCGTCTGCAGGGCGCGGCACTCGGAGGATGCCACGCTTTCGCCGGGCCCGATGGTCATGCCGAGGCGTTCCCCGGCGGCGATAGCCACCGGCGCCATCGCCAGGCGCGCGGCCGCGCCGCGCGGTAGCGCGGCGCAGGCCCCGAGGACGTGCAGGCCGGGGAAGGAGGTGCGGAAGGCGGCGGGATCGTCCGTCCCGGCGTCCAAGCCTGTGCCGGGATCCACGGCGTCGGGGAGCAGCCAGTCGGCGCGGTCGCTGCTCCAGCGGATCCCGGGATCCCAGGTGCGGTCGCGCAGGATCTGCTCGGCCGCGGCCACGGCTTCGGGCGAGAAGGCCGGCAGCGGCAGCGCGATCCGGTGGCGGAAAGCCCGGCATACGACTTCCTGTCCGCCGCAGGGAAAGCGTACCTCGCCCAGCGGCTCGGTAAGCAGGCGGCCGCAGGCTCCGGTGTCCGGCGCGCCGGAAGCATCGGCGGACGCGCCGCCGCCGATGACCACGCGGGAGAATTCGACCGTGCCGTCGGCGGGCCAGGGGGTAAAGGGCACGCCGGCCAGGCGGGCGCAGAGGGCTGCCGGGGTGGCGTCGATCACCTGCCGCGCGGTGACCGCGAAGGGGCCGTTGGCGCTGGTGAAGAGCACACCCGCGAGGCGTCCGGCGCCGTCGACCAGCAGATCGGCGGGGACGCAGCCGAAGCGGAAGACCACGCCGGTCTCCAGCAGCGCCTCGTCGAGGAGGCGCTTGACGGTCATGGGGGTGACGAAGGTAAGGCGCCGGCCGTCGTCCGCGGTGTAGAGCGCGCGGGCGAGTTCCGTGTCCAGCGGCACGTCGTCCGCAAGCCAGAGACGGCCCGTGGCGCAGAGATCCTCGCCCAGGTAGGACTCCGCGGCTCCCAGGAAGACCGCGCGCCCCTGGCGGGCCGCTGCCGCGGCGGCCGCGACGCCGCCGCTGGCGCCGCCCACGACGATCAGATCGGCCCGAGCGAAAACAGGTACTTGATGCTGCATGAACGCCTTCCTTGTCAGGCAAGAAAGTATGGACTGCCCGGCGGAGCTTTGCAAGAGCCTTGTCTATGTCAGCCTTGTCAGGCGATTTGCATGGATAGATGAGCTTTTTAACGTCCAGATCCATCTGCTATCATCCCTTTCATGAAACACGTGACAATCCAGCAGGCGGCGGAGGGGATCCGGGAGAGCGGCATCATTGCCGTGGCCCGCGGGCGATTTGAAGCGGCGGCGCTGTTGGACATGGCCGAGATCCTGCGCCAGGCCGGCATCACGGCCATGGAGGTGACCCTCAACAGTTCCGACGCGCCGGCCCTCATCCGGCGGCTGGCGGACGCCATGGGCGCCCGCATGCTGATCGGCGCGGGCACGGTGCTCACAGCGGAACAGGCCGAAGCGGCGGTCGCCGCCGGCGCGCAGTTCCTGGTCGCGCCGGGCTTCGGTCCCGCCGTCGTGGAGCAGGCCCGCCGGGCGCGCGTGCTGCACGTGCCGGGCGTGCTATCACCGTCCGAGGTTGGCCAGGCCGCCGCCGCCGGCTGCCGGTTGCTGAAGCTCTTTCCCGCCCAGACGCTCGGGCCGGACTACCTCAAGGCGCTGCGCGCGCCCTTCGACCAGCTCGACTTCATGCCCACCGGCGGCGTCTCGGCGGAAACGATCCCCGCCTGGCGGCGCGCGGGCGCCGTGGCTGTGGCCGCGGGCTCGACGCTGCTCGCGCCAGGACTGCCCCCCGGCGAGCTGCGGCCGCGCGCCGAGGCCATGCGCCGCGCATGGAACGGAGCCTGCCCGTGAACCGCGCCCCCACCTACGACCTGACCACCCTCGGCGAGACGATGCTGCGCATCAGCGTGCCGCCGGGCACCGCGCTGGAGACGGCCGGCGGCGCCGCGCTGCATGCCGGCGGCGCCGAGAGCAACGTCGCCTGCGCGCTGGCCCGCCTGGGACGGCGCGTGGCGTGGGCCAGCCGCCTGCCGGAACTGCCCACCGGACACTTTATCGCCAACGCGCTGCGGCAGTGCGGGGTCGACCTCTCGCTGGTGGAGTGGTGTACTTCGGGACGCGTCGGCGCCTACTATGTAGAGCTTCGCCTCCCGCCCTCGCCCGTGCGCGTGACCTACGACCGCGCCGATTCCTGCGCGGCGGGCCTGGAACCCGGACGCCTGCCGCTCGACGCCATGCTCGCCACCCGCCTTTTGCACCTGACCGGCATCACCCCGGCCCTCTCCGGAAGCTGCCTCCAGGCGGTGGAACGGCTCTGCGGCGAGGCGCGCGCGCGCGGCGTGCCGTTCAGCTTCGATATCAACTACCGCCGCAAGCTCTGGTCGCCGGAAGCGGCACGCCGCACGCTGCCGCCGCTTGCCCGCGGCGCGGCGCTGCTCTTCGCGGGGGTGGCCGACGCCGCCGAGGTCTTCGGTTTCGAAGGCGAGCCGCCGGAAGTGGCTGCGGCGCTGCGCGACGCGTTCGAGGCGCGGCAGGTCGTGCTTAGCGTCGGCGGGGAGGGTGTGGTGGCCTGGGACGGCCAGAACCTGCTCCGTCAGCCGGCTCAGGACACGGCCGTCATCGACCGCATCGGGGCGGGCGACGCGCTGGCCGCGGGGGTCATCCACGGCTGGCTCGGCGGCGACTTCACGGCCGGCCTGCGCTATGGCCAGGCGTTGGCCGCGCTGGCGCTCCGCACGCAGGGGGATATCGTGGCCGTGTCGCCCGCCGAGCTCTACGAGCTGGTCGCCGGCGGCGGACCGCGCCCGCAGCGGTAAGGCACGCCTGCCCGGGGGGGGGCGGGCGGCAGTCGGCAGTCGCTGTTGGCAGTGGGCAGTCGCAGGGCGGAACCGCCCCTTTATCGCGAGCTTTGTCGTGGATCTTGTCGAACGAGGGTTCGCAGACTAGCCTTTCGTCCTCGTCCTCGTCCTCGTCCTCGAAGATTAACCCGAGGCAGGATGGGGGGGGCTGCGGACGGACGCGAAGCAACGCGAGAGGACGAGGACGATTCATCCGCGATCCGCCCGCTTCTCATCCGCGTTCCTGATACAGCCGGAACCCTACGCCGGCGGTTGCGGCGGCGCCGCGACGATGCCCGCCGCCAGCCGCTGGCGCAGCGCCTCGAAGAGCAGGATGGTCGTCGCGGCCGAGACGTTGAGCGAGTCGGCCAGGCCCATCATCGGGATGCGCACCCGAAGATCGGCGGCCTCGAGCCACGCCGGCGTCAGCCCGTACTGCTCGGCCCCGACGACCAGGGCGACGTTGCCGGTCAGGTCGACGTCGGTATGCAGGCGTTCGGCATGCGGCGTGGCCGCCAGCACCGAGAAGCCGCGCTCGCGCAGCCAGCCACGCAGGACCTCGCCCTCCGCCTCCACCACCGGCACCGAGAAGAGCGTGCCCGTCGAGGCGCGCACGACGTTGGGGTTGCAGGGGTCGGTGCAGCGGTCGCAGACGATGACGGCCGCGGCCCCGGCGGCGT
>CAYRPP010000212.1:0-3555 GCA_964426115.1 uncultured Lentisphaerales bacterium
CCTTTGTCGCGAGCTTTGTCGATCGCTGGGTTATAGCGTGAAGGCGTGATGCGTGGAGGCGTGAAGGCGTGAAACGTGAAACGTGAAACGTGAAACGTGACGCGTGAGGGGGTGTCGTATGAAACGAGGGAACCTGGTGGCCGGCGCGGTGTGCGCTGGTCTCGTGCGGGCGGCGGGCGCCGCGGGCGCCTGGACGGAAGTGCCGCTCCAGCGCGGCGGAGATGAGGTCACGGTGGCGCGGCCGGCGGAGGCGCCGGACCTGCGCGTGACCTTCAGGACCGGAGACACGCGGCCGGCGGCGATCGACATCCGCCTGGCCGGCGGCGCCGTGCGGAAGCTCGCGCTGCGCAACCAGGCCGAGCGCCTCGTGGTCAAGCGCCCGGAGGGCGAGCAGACCCGCGAGCTGCCCGACGCCATGATACGCTTCGATCCCCTGGTCACGCGGCATGTGCGCCCGTTCCTGCGGCGCTACACCGATGCCCAGCAGCAGGCGCTGGCCGACCGCTGGGATACGCTGACACCGGCCTCGCGGCACCTTTTCACCCTTGAGCTGCGGCAGGTCGGCGACGCTGTCGAGCGCTATCTCGACGGCCACTACATCGGCCGCGAGGCCGGCGTGCTCGAGTCGCTGGCCTTGCGGCTCTCCGCCGCCGGGGAGGTGCTGTCGGCCCAGGCCGGCACGCCGCCCGGGGATGAGCGCTTCCTGCCGCTCGAGATGCGCTGGATCGCCAGGCCGGGAATCTTCTCGAACGCCGTGCCCTCGCTGGCGCCGGGATTGCATGAGGTGGACGGCGTGCCCCTGGCGGTGGCCGACGGCGCGGCGAGCGGGGATGTCGGCCAGGTGCGCCAGATGAAGGGCTCCTGGGCGCTGGAGTGCGACGAGCAGCTCGCGCGCACGGCGCTCGACGGCATGCCGGAGAGCCTCCACACGGCCGTGCCGCCGGCCTACTACACGCGTGCCTGGGTGCTCTGCGCCGTCGATCCCGATCCCGCGCGCGATCCGGTCGTCACGGTACGGATGACGCGCTACGCCGGTTCGGGCCGCGGCGGAGCGATCGGCCTCGACACCTTCCGCCTGCCACGCGGCGAGACGGAGCCCCTGCCGGAGCGTGCGACGCGCGTGGGCACGCTGCGGCACGGCGGCACCAACCTGCCGCTCTACCTGCTCGAAATGGACCTGAAGCCCGGCGAACTGCTCGACCTGCTGTCGATGGACGAGGACCGCAACGCCTCGATGATGCCGGCGCCCTATCTCGACATCGACTTCATGGGCAAGCCGGGCGGCATCGGCGCGCAGTGGGACACGAGCCGCAAGCCCGACAACCGGTCGGTCAGCGGTGTGCATCTCTTCGGCGTGACGCTGGAGAAGATGCCGGTCGCCCTCCGGCTGGCGCAGGCGCAGCCCGGCAACATCTTCCACAACGGAGAGACACCCGAGACCTACGCGGTGATCCGCGCGGAAGCGCCACGGGCGCACGCCGTGCTGGAGTGGACCGTGAACGACGCTTCCGGGCGCGTCCTCCGCCATAGGCGCGAGGCGCTCGCCTTCGCGCAGGCGGGCGAGGAGCGGCGCCTCGTGGTGCCGCTGGAGACGGAGGCGCCCGGCTGGTACGGCCTGCGCTTCTCCGTGGCCGACCCCGTGGGGCGCGTGTGGCTGACGCACGATGCGGCCTTCGCGCAGTTGGGAACCGATACGCGCCAGGCGGGCTACGAGTCGCCCTTCGGAACCTGGTGGTTCGGCGGCGCGCACTACAGCGGCGGCGAGCCCGGGATCGCCGGGCCGATGCTCTTCAAGGCCGGCCTGCGCAAGACGACCTTCGGCTGGACGACGCTCTCGGAAAAGGACTTCGAACCGTGGAAGGTGACGCTGAACCAGATCGGCTGGATCCGTCCCTCGTCGATCACCAACCGCGAGGCCGCCTACGCAGAGCTGGAGCAGAAGATCGGCGCCCTCGTGGCGCGCTTTCCCCACTGCAACGCGGCGACGATCTTCCACGAGAGCTACAACAGCCGCCTGCCGCCCGAGTTGACCGGCGAGCCGCCGAACGAAACTGCCGAGGAGGCCGCCAAGGCGCGCCAGATGGCCGAGCTGGGCAACTTCATGGGCGCGTTCTACCGCGAGAAGTATCCGCACATCAGGCTGCTGGTCGGCAACACCACCCACTCGGCCTCGATTCTCTCGGCGCTGCTGCGCCATGGCATGAAGCCCGGATACATCGACTGGATCGGCATGGAGACGGTCGGCCAGACCTCGATGCCCGAGAAGCTCTGGGCGGGCGGCCTGCAGGGCATCTGGCTCGGCCGCGAGACCGCCCGGCGCCTGGGCCACGACCTGCCGGTGAACGGCTGCTACGAGTTCACGGCCCGCACCGACCGCACGCTGGGCGAGCAGCGCCAGGCGGAGTTCTATGTGCGCGACATCCTCATCAGCCTGGCCTACGGGTTCGAGCGCGTCTCGCCGGGCATCATCATGGACACGGGCAACGCCTACTACAACACGCTCTGGGGTGCGGGTGGCCTCTGCCGCCGCTACCCGCTGCTCTATCCCAAGCGGGCCTATGTCGGCGTGGCAACGGCGACGCGCGTGCTCGACCGCGCCACCTTCGCCGGCAAACACGAGACCGGTTCGCGCACAGTCTACGCGCTGGCCTTCCGGCGTGCCGACGGGCGCGAGGCCACGGCGCTCTGGACCACGGTCGGCGAGGGCGAGGCCGAGGTGGCGTTCGACGGGACGGCGGAAGTCGAAACGGTCGGCTTCCTGGGTGCGTCCGAGACCCGCCGCGCGCGAAGCCAGTCCGTCGGCATCGGTACGGCGCCATACTACCTCGTCAGCGACCGTCCGGTCGCGGCGGTGCGTGTGCTGCGCCGGCGCTATGCGCCGCCGCCGGCCGGCTTCGCGGTCGCGGAGCCGATGAACGCGACCAACCGCTGGGTGCTCGACGCGGGCGACGCGGCCATGAACAGCCGCAATCCCGAGCTGCCGTTCCGCCGGCCCGGCGCCTTCACCCTGCGCGCGGTGCACGACGAGGAGCAGGGCGCCTGCCTCGAAGTGGCGCTCGTGAAGACTGGGGCGGTCGAGACGCTCGTGAGCGAATACACCTTCCTCAAGGCCGTCGAGCCGGTGGCCGCGGCGGGCCGACCCACGGATGTCGGGCTCTGGGTCAAGGGCGACTCCGGCTGGGGCAAGATTGTCTTCGAGATCGAGGACGCGCGCCAGGTCGTCTGGCGCACGGAGGGCACCTGGCATGACTGGCCCGGCGACCTCGCGATCCATTTCGACGGCTGGCGCTTCCTGCGCTACCCGATCGACGGCGTTAGCACGGAGCTCAACATCTCACCGAGTCGGCGCTGGAGCGGCGGATCCGGCGATCCCGTCTTCCCGGTCAGGCTGCGGGGCTTCTACGTGGTGCTCAACCGCCAGGCCCTGGATACGACCGAGATGCGCGAGGTGCCCGCGGTGCTGCGCTTCAAGGATGCCGGTTTCGTCAACCTTTGAGCTCAGGTTTGCCCGCTCCGGCGACGACCTGTATACTTCAGTTCCTATGAATTTCTTAT
>CAYRPP010000213.1:0-3549 GCA_964426115.1 uncultured Lentisphaerales bacterium
CCGGGAGCTTCTTGTAGCCCTCGATATGGCATTCGCTGATGCCGCCCGTGCCGATAATGGCGATCTTAAGTTTCTGCATGCTGGCTCCTGATACGTCTTGCGTGAAAAGCCAAACTTTACACTTTCGGCGGCAGTTCTTCAATCCCGCGTGATGATCCGTGCTGGCCGTCCGGGACGTCAGGCCCCACTCCCGCATCCTTTACATCGGTACTGAAAGGCGATAAATTGAAATCGCTTGATACCTCCAGAACTATCCTTCCATCCGATCACGCTCCAGGATCGGGCCGAATTCGATATGGCGGCGGCCATTCTGGGCCGTCCCAGTTGCGAATGCAGCTTCGTCAACCTTTACGCCTGGAGAGAAGTCTACCGGAGCGTCTTCGCCCGCATCGACGGGCGTCTCCTGGTCATGGCGCGTAACGTCGGCATCCTTATGTTCCCCTTCGGCGCCCGGTTCGCGCCGGCGGAGATGGAACGCGTCCGCCAGGCCGCCTCCGCGGCGTCCGGACGGCCACTAATATGGGGCGATGTACCGTCGGACTACATTGAGACCCACGGGGAGGCGCTGGCAGCCCTATACCATATCGACAGTATGGATTCCGACGAGGATTACCTCTACCGGACGGAAAACCTGGCCGCGGTCAAGGGACACTGCCACCAGAACACGCGCCGTCTCCTACGCCATTTCGAGCACGAGGTGCCCGGCAGCCGGCTGGAGCCCGTGTCGCCGCCGGATGCGGCGGCGCTGATGGCGCTGGCTCTCCGCCTGCAGCAGGAGCATCCGGTGGATGGCGCGGAGCAGGAACGGGTGGCGCTGGTCTGCGCCCTGGAGCATTTCGGGGAGCTGGGTCTGGAAGGGCGCAAGCTGCTCGACGGACAGGGCAATCTGCTGGCCTTCTCCGTCTGGAGCTTCGTCACCCCGTCGGTGGCCGATGTCCATTTCGAGAAGGCGCTCCGCCATCAGCCCGGCGCGACGCAGGCGGTACGCATCGGCGTGGCCCGCGCCCTGCTAGGACGCGCGGAGTGGATCAACCTGGAGCAGGATCTCGGCGTGCCCGGCCTGCGACAGTCGAAGCGATCCTTCTGTCCCGACCAAATGCTGAAGCGCCATTTGCTGAGACCACGCGGTGAGGGAGGGCTCTGATGGCCACCTACCGCGACTGGCTGGCGTTCCACATCGCGGCCCAGCGGGGCATGTTCATCGACGAGGTCGTGCCCGCGCCCGGGCGGGCCGGCACGATGGTCTTCTCGGCGCGCGAGACGGAGCCCATGTGGAACGTCCTTTTTGTCGACGCGGTGCCGGACGCCTGCCGTCACGAGGCGCAGATCGCGCGGGCCTTCGCCGCGCGCGGCCGCGAACCATGCTGGTATCTTTCCGACCAGGATGGGCCGGCGCTTCCGGTGGGATGGCAAGCGACGGGACAGAACGCCTGGATGGCGCGCGAAATTACCGGCGCGGCCGGCGCACTGCCGGACGGCCTGGCGCTGCAGGCGGTCGTCACGCCGGCAGAGGCCCTGCGGTTCAACCGGCTCTACGGCGATGTCTACTGGGGATCGGCGCTGCCACCCGGGGCCGCCATGCCGATTCCGGATGCGGAGACGTGGACAGGCGGCGGTGGCGGCGACTTCGATGCGCGCCACTGGCTGCTGCTCCACGGGGAGCACCCCGTGGCCCTGTTAACGGCACTCTGCCGCCACGGACGCAGCGGCATCTACAACGTCGGCACCGATCCAGCGTTGACACGCCGGGGCTTCGCCTCGCACGCCATCCGCGCTGTCCTCGCCGCGCTGGCGCGCGACGGCGTGCGGGAGGTCTTCCTGCTCACCGAGTGCAATCCCGCGCTGGCGCCCTTCTATGCGCGGCTCGGCTTCGAGACCGTGGCGACGGGCCGGTTCTTCCACCGGCGGGAGGCCGGATGACCCCATGATGTGGGTGGCTGTCCTAAGCTCGCTGCTGCCGGTGATGCTGATAATCCTCCTGGGCGCCGCCCTGCGGGCCGGTGGTTTCATGCCGGAGATGTGTTTTCATGGTCTCAACAAGCTGGCCTTCTGGGTCGGGCTCCCCTGCATGCTATTTCTCGACATCGCCGGAGCGCAGGCTTCCGGCGGCGACGCTCTGCGCATCGCGGCGGTGATTCTCGGCGCCTCGCTGCTGGCGGGGATCTGCGCCTGGGCGGTGGCGGCCCTGCGGCGTCTGCCGCGCCCGACGCTACGGGTTTTTGTACAGGGGGCCTTCCGCGGCAACCTGGCCTATGTCGGGATACCCGTGATCTATTACGCTCTCGATGCCGCTCCTGAAGCGCGGGCGGTCGCTGTTCTGGCGCTGGCGCCGACAATCCCCGTGTTCAACGTGGCCGCCGTGCTGCTGCTGCTGAGGCCGGGCGATGGCCACCGGGTGAAGCGCATCGCCAGAACGCTGCTGGAGATCGCGCGCAACCCGCTGATCATCGCCTGCGCCCTGGGATTGCTGGCGCGCCAACTCGCCCTGCATCTGCCGGAAGCGCTGCTGCGGGCCGCGCGCGGCGTGGGGGGACTGGGAATGCCGGCCGCGCTGCTCGCCCTGGGCGCCTCGCTCAGCCCGCAGCGCGTCCAGGGGCATGGTTGGGCCGCCTGCGCCGCCGCGCTCTTCAAGGTCGCCTTGGCGCCGCTGATCGGCTATAATGTGGGACGCATCCTGGGACTGGGCGGCGACAACCTGCTGATCGCGGTGCTCTTCTCGGCGACTCCCACGGCCGTGGCCTCGTTCGTCATGGCCGACCAGATGGGTGCCGACCGCGACCTGGCGGCGGCGATAGTTGTGGTCAGCACGCTGCTCGCGTTTCCAGCCCTGGCGGTCGTCATGCTGCTCATGCGGTAGTCGTAAAGGTAAATGCCATGAAATTCGCCGAACTCATCCACATGCGCCGCTCGGTACGCCTCTATGCCGACCGTCCCGTGGCGCGCGACGATCTGCTCGCGGTCCTCGATGCGGCCCGCGCGGCCCCCTCAGCCTGTAACAACCAGCCGCTGCGGTTAATCGTCGTCACGGAGCGCACCGAGCTGGACGAGCTCGCCGGCGCCTATCCCCGCGAATGGTTCCGCGGCGCACCGGTCGTCATCGTCGTCTGCGCCGACCACCGCAAGTCCTACCACCGCGCCGACGGCAAGGACCACGCGGACATCGACGCCGCCATCGCCACCGACCACATGACCCTGGCCGCCGCCGAGCTCGGCCTGGGCACCTGCTGGATCTGCGCCTTCGACACCGACCAAGTACGGCGCCAGCTCGTCCTGCCCGACCACATCGAACCCGTGGTTTTGCTGCCGCTGGGCCATCCGGTGGATCCGCTGAGCGTGGCCGCGCACCAGTCCCCGCGCAAGCCGTTCGACAGCCTGGTGCAGTGGGGCGCGCATCCGAGTCTCTAGCGTCCATCGCCGGCGGGGACTATGAGTCCCGCCGCCCTGCCATGCAAACCCACACCCATCCGATCCTTTCGCTTTCCGTTACGCGTCCGGAAGCGGGACAAACGCTGCAGAACTTCCTGGCGGAGCGGCTCAAGCTGTCGAAAC
>CAYRPP010000214.1:0-3535 GCA_964426115.1 uncultured Lentisphaerales bacterium
GCACGGCCTTCAGCATGTTCGGCGGCATGCTGCTGGGCTGGTCGCTGCAGGCGCCTGTGAGCGGCTTCGCCGCCTGGGTGCTCGTCTCGCTGAAGCGCCCCTTCCGCCCGGGCGACCGGGTCCAGTTCCCCACGCTGGCGCTGACCGGCGACATCATGGAGATCGGCCCGATGTACACGGTGCTCAACCAGGTCGGGGGCTCGATCGCCAGCGAGGAGGCCGTCGGCCGCCACATCCTCGTGCCCAACGCCATGCTCTTCGGACAGGTGGTCATCAACTATACCGCCACGCAGGAGGCCTCGTTCATGCTCGACGAGGTGGTCGTGCGCATCACCTACGATTCCGACTGGCGCGCCGCCGAGAAGATCCTGCTCGACGTGGCGCAGGAGGTGACGGCGGAAGTGATCGCCCTCACGCACGAGCAGCCCTATATCCGGGCCGACCTCTACGACTACGGCGTCTACCTGCGCCTGCGCTACCGCACGCGGGTCAAGGACCGCGCCGAGACCAGCTACCTGATCAACAAGCGCATCTTCGAGGAGATCCAGCGCACGCCGACCGTGGACCTGGCGATTCCCTACATCTACTCCTACCGCGCGGGACACGACCGGCGCACCGACGAGGCGCGCCGCGGCGCCCAGGACGCCGGCGTGCGGCAGATCGAGATCGCGCGCATCCGGACCGGGCCGCCCGCGCCGGATCCGCAGGATGTCGAGCAGCTTGCGCGCAGCATCGCCGCCGAGGGGCTGCTGCAGCCGATTGTCGTCGCGCCGCGCGGCGCCAGCGGCGAGTACGAAGTGCTGGCGGGCGAACTGCGTCTCGAGGCCTGCCGCCGCCTGGGCTGGACGGAGGTTCCGGTGCTCGTTCACCGCGCCAATAAGCCCGGCCCGGAGGGCGCGGCGGTCACGGCCCGCGGCGGCACGACCGCGCCATAGCGTCAGGTGTCCAGGTCAGCCGCTCCGCAGACTATGCGCATTGTCGAAATCTTCCACTCGCTCCAGGGCGAAGGCCTGCTGGCCGGCGTGCCGTCGGTCTTCATCCGCACGGCGGGCTGCAATCTCGCCTGTAGCTGGTGCGACACGCGCTACGCCCGCGATCCCTCCGCCGGCGCGGAGCTGGAGCTGGACGAGATCCTGGCGCGCCTGCGGCAGTGGCCGCGGACGCGCCACTGCGTGGTGACCGGCGGCGAGCCGACGCTGGCGCCGGAGTTGCCGGAGCTGTGCCGGCGCCTGCGCGCGGCCGGACTGCACCTGACGATCGAGACCAACGCCACGCTGCCGCCGGAGCCGTTCGACTGCGACCTGGCATCGCTGAGCCCCAAGCTGCGCCATGCCGGTCCCGGTACGCCGCCGATCGACCACGGCCGGCTGCGCGCCTGGATCCGCCGCGGCCGCGAGGCGCAGGTCAAGCTGGTCTGTTCCGGCGCGTACGATCTGCCCGAGATCCTCGCCCTGCGGGCTGCGCTGGACGGCTGCCTGGCGCCCGACCGCATCCTGCTGATGCCGTTGACGCTTCCCGGCGCGGCGGCCGCGCGGGCGCGCCGCGACGCGGTGGTCGGGATCTGCCTGGAGCACGGCTTCCGCTACGCCGCGCGGCTGCATATCGAGCTTTTCGGCGGCCGCCGGGGAGCATGATCCGTCGAGACTTCCGGCGTCAAGCCGCCTTGCTAGACCTCTTCGCCGTCGGCGTCTGGTGCCAGGCCCTTCACGCGCGCGATGGCCTCGAGGAAGCCCATCCCGTTGATGTCGTCGGGCTCGAGGTAGCTGCCCTCGGTCCACTCGTTCCACGAGTTGATGGTGACGACGCGTCCGGCCTCCGGCCGCTCCCGCAGCCGCGCGCAGATGCGCGCCAGCGCCTCTCCGAAGCGCGCCGGCGTGTTGCCGGCGATGGTCTTCGAGAAGGGATAGCCCACGGGCGCGTACTCGCTGCCGGGATGGCACCGCGGGCTGGGATCCCAGCCGACCGAGACATTGGGATGGAAGGGGACCGGGAACCGGCGCTCCGCGTCCGCGAAGAAGTCGAGGTAGCGGTCCCGCACCCAGTTGTAGTCGGTCTCGAGATCCGGCAGGCCGACATGGTGCACCCAGACATAGGAGGTGGCGGAATCGAAGCCCAGGTCCCGCACCAGCGCGGGCAGGTCGGCCGGCGCCTGCTCCCGCGGCAGCAGCGGCCTGCCCCACGCCACGGCGTTGAGGTGCGGCTCGCCCGCGCCGGCCTCGCGGGAGCGGGCGCGGAACTCCTCCAGCGCCGCGCGGGTCTCCGCCACCCCTCCGAAGCTGGCGAGCAGCCTGTCGAGGTCGTAGATCGAGAAGTAGGGCCGGCCCCCGATGCGCCAGTAGTCCGGGTGCCGGAAGTAGCGCGCAATGACGCGGTCGGCGATCGCCCGGAACGTGGCGGGCGTCACCGCGCCGGGATAGAGCAGGGCCGGAGTGACGCCGCGGCGCGCCGGATGGATGTCGGTCCAGTCGTGGTTGGCCCACATCAGGGCGAACTTCACCGGACGGCGGTCCGGCATCCCGAGGTAGCCGCGCTCCAGGGCGCCCTCCAGGAAAGGGCCGTCGTCGTAGTAGTACCAGTCGAAGATGAAGGCGTCGACGCCATGGGCCGCCGCCGCGCCGGTCTTGCGCGCCATCACGGCGGGATCCGACTCGTCACCGTAGCCCCAGAGGGGCACCCTTGGCTGCACGTGGCCGGGGAAGCGCGGCCGCGCCTCCCGGACGAGCTGCCATTCGCTCCACGATGCGCCCTTCAGGCGCGTGTTGCGGGGATCGCCCGGATGATAGTTGGCGAAATAGTAGGCCGCCAGGGTACAGTTTATTGACATGGCGTTCAGATCCTGGCCATTTCGACCATGCGCTGCCTGCCGCATGTCGACGGGCGCGAGTGTGCCACAACCGCCGCGGCTGGTCAACCGCATCCGCCACCCCTGGACGGCGACAGGTTGCTCCGCAACGCTCGCAGTTTTAGGGCCAGTTTAAGGGCCGTCCTAATGGTGTCCTAATGGTGTTGACCCTCCGCGCGCAAAAAGAGTATAAAGGCGTTATGGAACGTGGATTCATGACCCCTGGTTCCGTCGGACGGAAGGCCTTTCTCATCATCGCGCTGCTGGCGTTGGCCGTCCGCGCCCAGGAGACCGCGCCGGCCCGCGACCCGCTGGACGAGGAATTGCGCTTCGTCGACGGCCTGCAGAAGATGCAGCTCATGGAGATGGCCGACCTGGTGATGGCCGATCTCGAGCGCGCCAACCCCGAAGCCAAGGCGCGGCTCGCCGTGCGGCGCATCCGGGGCGAGCTCGGCACGGGGCAGTTCGACGCCGTCAAGCAGCGCATCGCCGCGATGCCGGACAAGGACGGATCCGAGGCCTGGGCGATGAATCTGGCCCTGGCCGACGCCTACTACGCCTACGGCAAGTATCCCGAGGCCAAGGGGCTCTACGAGGCCTTCTTCAAGCGCTTCGAGAAGGAGACGCCCGCCGCCCTACAGACCTTCTACAACGAGTCGGCCTACAAGTACGCGCAGATGCTGCTCTACCTGA
>CAYRPP010000215.1:0-3529 GCA_964426115.1 uncultured Lentisphaerales bacterium
CGCCGCCGATCGTGTGGAGCACGTCGACGCCGTCCCTGACGAGCTGGTCGGCGGCCACCTGCCGCGGATCCTGGCCCTCCTTGACGAGGCCGCGCTTGACGCAGTCCTTGACGTTGGCCAGCTTGACGCGGCTGTTGCCGATCGGGCTGCCGCCGAACTTCAGCAGATCAAGGGCGTGGCGGCGGACGGCGGGGGTGACCTTGAGGCTCTCGCCCTTGAGCAGACCGGCATAGCCGCCAAGGTAGCAGATGATCTGCACCCCCGGCGCGGTCCGGGTGTAGGTGTCGATCAGGTAGCCGATCGAGGCGCTCAGGCAGGGCGCCAGCCCGCCGGCGGTCAGGATGCCAACTTTCTTCACGCGCTGCAAATTCTTGGCCATGGGGATCTCCGCGTGCCGCCAGCACAAACCCCGCGTCCGGCCTGCGGCACCATGAAAAGAAGAGTGAATTCTAGTGGCCGCGGCCGGCGCTGACAATGCGAAAATCACCCCGTGCGCCAATCATAACGCCGTGGCCGCCGAGGGCTCCGCCTCCAGGACGGCCATCACCGCGGAGGGCGTGGGCGCGCCCAGGAGCGCCTGGCGCCGCCCGGGGTTGACCATCAGGCGGGCGATGCGCGCCAGCGCCCCGAGGTAGCGGCCGTACGACGTGGCCGAGGTCAGCATCAGGAAGACAAACCGCGGGGGTTCGCGCTCCGCTCCGAAATCGATGCCGCCGGGTGCGATCGCCAGGGCCGCCGCCACCCCGTCGAAGCGGGGCAGGCGCGCGTGCGGCAGCGCCGTCTGGCAGCCGACAGCGGTCGAGGAGAGGCGCTCCCGCGCCAGGGCGGCCTCGATGCAGGCCTGCCGGAGGTCGACGGGCAGGATGCCGGAGGCGCAGAGCCGGGCCGTCAGCCGCTCGATCACCGTCCCGCGATCCTGCTTTTCCGCGACAAGGCAGATGTTGGCCTCCCAGAGAAACTCGCGAAACGCCAGGCGCTGCGGCGGTTCCGAGAGGCACATGGCCATCGGCCCCTGATGGAGGCGGGCCAGCTGTTCGGGCAGCGATCCCTCGTAGTGGTACGCCGCCACGCCGAAATGCGGCGCACCGACCAGCAGAAGATCCTCCGCGCCTGCCAGGGTATCGAGCTGCCGCACAATATCGCCCGCGCGGAGGAACTCGACCGCCGGCTCAAGCGCGATACTCCGGGCCAGTAGCGTTTCCAGCCGTTCCCGCGCCGCATCCGGCGCGCCCGCGGCCGCGGGCGGCTCCAGCCAGAGCACAGTGGCCGGCACTTCCCATTCGCGGGCGAGCGCCTGCGCCAGCGAGAGCAGATGCAGGGCATGCACGCCGCCCCCCGTGGCGGCAATCACCCGCCGGTACCGGCCGTCGGCAACCGGGTTCCTGAGCAGATAGGCCGGCACCCGGGCGTGGCTCGCGTAGGCCAGCAGCGCCTGAGTCTCGTCCGGCGCGGCCGGCCAGCCGGCCACCAGACCCTGAGGTGAAGGCGCCCCCGGCGGTTGCGAACCGGGCAGCCCGTCGCCGACCACGCCGTCGACCTGGTGCAGACGATAGACCGCCTTGGCAAACGGCGCCAGGCGCGCCAGGCCGCCGACCCCCGGCAGACAGAGCATGTAGCGCGCGGCCGGCACGGCACCCGGCACGGCGGAGACTCCCGCGGGCGACACCGCTAGGCGCCCTCGCGGCGTTCGTTCCCGGCGGGACGCACGACGCGCTCGATGCGCAGACGCCGCCGGCCGGCCGGCACCGGCCACTCGATCTGGTCGCCCCGGCGGTAGCCCAGCAGCGCCGCGCCGATCGGCGCCAGCACCGAGATCCGGTTGCGGGCGACATCCGCCCTGGCCGGCAGCACGAGCTGGTAGGTCGCCTCCGTGTGGTCGTCGAGGTCGCGGACGGTGACTTCCGCCTCCAGCGACACCACCCCCTCCGGCAGCGCCTCGGCCTCGACAAGCGTGGCCCGGCGCAATTCCTGGTCGAGGCGGTCCAGATTCTCGCGGTCGCGCTCGGAACGCGAGTTCCGGCGTTCGGCGATCAGATGCTCGATGCTGCTGCAATCCTCGCGGCTGATGATGATCTCGCCCATGGTGCTGCTCCTGTTCGTGTGAAGGGTCGCCGCCCGCCATCGCGCGGAAAGCCGGAAACGCCGACACGGTTCTGCTCACCGGCCGCGGGCGCCAAGCCGTCCGTGGAGGATCGCCGGACGGAACCGCCGCCCGCGCGCGCAACCTTATCTTTGCAAGGATGCCATGGACGAAGAAAAAGGTCAATCTTTCAAAGGTCAATCTTTCATCCGCCTTTCATCCGCCTTGTTTCCCATGCGCCGTTTCTGCCATACTGTCCCTCAAAGCGGGAGGGCGGAGGCCCTGCCCGCGGAAGGCGAGGCCCCATCATGAAAACCGCACGCAAACATCCGGCGACAAGCGCTTTTCTGGCCGCCCCCCTGCGCCTGCTGCTGCTGGCGGCGCTGCTGGCGGGCGGCTGCGAGGATGACGGCGACGGCGGCGGGGACGGGGGCGACTTCGGCGACCGCGATCCCACGCGCTGCGCCGTGGCCGGCGACAGCATCGCCGTCGGCTATGGCGATGCGGGCGCCCCCTGGCCGGCGCGTCTCGCCGCGATGCTCGGGCGCCCGGTCGCCAACTTCGGATCGAGCGGCGCCCGCCTGACGGGGCAGGGCCCCTCCCAGGTGGGCAGCGTCATCGGCAGCCGGGCCGGCTTCATCATCATCGCCCTCGGCGCCAACGACGCGATCAACGGCGTCGACCCGGAGGGCGTGAAGGCGGTCCTCGGCGCGCTGATCGGGCGTGTCCGCGCCGTCAAGGCCGTGCCCGTCGTCGGCAACGTCACCCGGATGACCGGCGAACACGCGTTGTACGACGACGCCGTGGACGCGATCAATGCGGCCATCGGCGACGTTTGCGGCAGCGAGGGCGTCATGCTGGTCAATCTGCACGGAGCCGTGTCGGAGGGAATGCTCCAGCCCGACGGCCTCCACCCGAACAGCGACGGACAGGAAGCCATCGCGCGGGCCTTCCACGGCAAGCTGAAGGGACGCGTGGAATAACCATGCCCGCCGCCGGACATCTGCCCGACCTCCTGCTCTCGCTGCCCCCGGCCGCGGCCGCCGCCTGGCCGCGGCGCTCCGTTGGGGGCCGGCCCGCCTTCGTGGCCTCCGATCCGCCCGGCTCGCAACTGGGCTCCGGCGGCGGCACGGCCCACCTGCTGCTGCAGGCCTGGCGGGCGAGCGGCGCGTCGGCGTTCGCCGACTGGCTCGCCGCCGCCCCCCGGATCCTGATGCACGGCAGCGGACAGAGCCGCCGCCTGCCCGCCTATGCCGCCGAGGGCAAGCCCCTGCTGCCACTGCCGCTGCTGCCCGACGTCGCCGGCCAGGCACTCGACCAGCGCCTGCTCGATGCCCAGTTGCTGCTCTGCCATCGGCTCCTGGCCCATGCTCCCGCCTGCTACCGCCTGATGGTCGCCTGCGGCGATGTCCTGCTGCGCGACGACCGGACCCTGCCGCGGATTCCCGA
>CAYRPP010000216.1:0-1122 GCA_964426115.1 uncultured Lentisphaerales bacterium
GAGGTCGCCGCCAACCGCGACGGCACCTTCCTCTCCACCCGCTGCGAGCTCTTCGTCGAGCGATCCCCGCTCTACTTCACCCGCCTCGAGAGCGACCGGGCCATGACGATCGCCTGCGAGGTGCTCTGGCGCCGGCGGCACCACGGTTTCGCCGTGCCCCACGGCACGGGCGACTACCAGCTTGACCCGACGTTCCGCGAGCGGCTGACACTCTGGCACGACGACTACCACGGTAGCTGCCACGTGCGCGATCCAGGACGGCTGGCCTCGTTCACCTGGCGCGCCAGCGAATGGCCGCAGGGCATGTGCGTGCCGCCCGCGGACAGCTCGCTGGCCGAGTGGCAAATGAACATGGCCAGCGCCATCGACGGCGACGGCTTCGTCAACCCCCTCGTCCTGCAGGAGCATCACGAGACCCTCTTCCCGGGCGGCTTTGTCACGGCCGGCCGCTTCCTGAACACGACCGAGGGGATGCTGGCCGAGCAGATCGACCGCGAGGAGACGGCGGTCACCACGCTCGCCTTCGCCGCGCTGCCGGACGGCGCGACCGTCGTCACCCTGCAGTTCGCGCGGGCTGCCAAGCGCGTCCACATCAACCGCGTGCGGGGCTTCAAGCTGAACATCCCGAACGACCTCTTCAACGGCGGCACACGCGACTACCGCGGCGTCGGCGCGCAACTGACGATCGACGGCCGGCTGACGGTCAGCGCCCTCTACGGGGGGGAAGTACAGATCCACCGTCCGCCCTTCCGGCAGATCGGACTGCACAGTAAGCAGGTCTGGTATCCGGAGCGTGGCATGCTGCACTGCGACGAGATCTGCATCGGGCTGGAACTGACGCCGCGCTGGTACGACAAGGGAGAGACGATCCTCGACTTCGGGGCTGTCGTCGTGACCGGCGCCCGCGCGCCCGCGGTGGAGGTGCTCGATCTGGGCGGTGGGCTCCTGCGCGGGGTCCGCGTCGCCGGGCATGATGGCCGCGACTATCGGGTCATCGCCAACCTGGGCGAAACGGAGGCCACCTGCGAAGGGCTCTCCCTGCCCCCGGCGACCGCCCGGGTTTTATGAGTTTTGCGTTGAGCGCCGACTGGCATGTCGGCGCCAACTTCATCGAGGAGTGAT
>CAYRPP010000216.1:1222-3523 GCA_964426115.1 uncultured Lentisphaerales bacterium
GCAGCATGATTGAGAGAACCGAGCAGGCGCTGCGCTATTTCAGCGACGCCGGCGCGGACGGCATCATCGTGGCCGGCGACATCACCAACAACGGACGCCAGGACGAGACCGAGATGTTAATCAAGGTCTGGAACAAAGTCTTCCCCGACGGCACGAACTCGCTCGGAGGCCGCGTCGAGCGCCTCTTCGTCACCGGCAACCACGACCACTACAAATCCCATGTTACGAACAACTGGAAGCTTGTGGCCGGCGAGGAATGGACTCCTGTCTGGAGAAAGAACGTAAAGGGCTACGAGTTCGTCGGCATGAACTTTGGTCAGCAGGGGCGCGTTACACCGTTCATCGATGCCGCGGCAGAGGCCGCCGCAGGCAAGCCGTTCTTCTACATCCAGCACGCGCATCCGCCCGAAACCGTTTACAGCAACCTCGCCTGGGGTGCAGTCAACGGCGGATGCCAGGCGCGCAACGCGCTCGCGAAATACCCGAACGGCGTCGCTTTCTCCGGACACTCGCACTGGTCACTAACAGACGACCAGTCCATTTGGCAGGGCGAGTTCACATCGGTCGGCACTGCGTCGCTGTCCTACCTCGGCGCCAGGTGGGAGCGCGACAACACCGCATACTTCACGCGCGGCAAGAAGAGCATGTCGCCTAAAAAGAGCAACCTCGGAAGCCAGGGACTTCTTATGAGCGTCTATGCCGACCGCATTGTGCTTGACCGGCATGACTTCCTCTATAACGAGGGTATTGACGACGCCTGGGTTATACCTCTGCCGGTCGCCGAGAACAAGCCATATTCGTTTGAGGGACGCGCAACCGCGTCCATCGCGCCGGAGTTCCCTGAAGGCGCCGCCCTGAAAGTTGTAAAGGTTGCCGCAAAATCCACGAACGATGTCGCTACACTGCGCGTCACCGTCCCGATGGCGACATTCAAAGGCGTGTTCGGCGACCGCGTCTTCGACTACGAGGTTCAGGTTCGCGCGGCACTATCCGACTCCGATCCGTATGTCACGAAACGTGTTGTCGAGGCGAAATACGCGGAGAGGCACGAGCGCATGCGCGGCTCGCTCACGAACTCGTTCACAGTTTGCTGTTTCAGCGAGAACGAATTCCCAAAAGACGTTGATCTCGAGGTCGTCGCCCGCCCGTGCAACGCCTTCGGCATAGCAGGCCGCCCGATAATCGCTACGGTTGCAAAATAATGGAATGTAAATCGTGAACTCATCTAGGAGATCTGGCCGCACCTGCCCCCGGACGACCACGCGCGCCTGTGCGCTAATCGTTGAGGTTCTTTTCTTCGCGCTCGACAAATGACGCGGGACGTCTAAAATATTCTGCCTGATTGCAGCAACCTGGAGCGGCAGATGTTTTCCTTTCTGATTGGCGTCTTCATTCTCGTGGCGGGATACTTCACCTATGGGCGGCTGGTCGAGCGGCTCTTCGCTCCGGACGGGCGCCCCACCCCGGCCATCGAACATCCAGACGGCGTCGACCGTATGCCGCTGCCCCACTGGAAGAACATGCTGATCCACCTGCTCAACATCGCCGGCATCGGCCCGGTGATCGGCGTGATCCTGGGCATCAAGTTCGGCGCCATCGTCTTCATTCTGCTTCCCATCGGCAATATCCTCGGCGGCGCCGTTCACGACTTCTTCAGCGGCATGATCTCCATGCGCCACAACGGCGCCAACACGCCGCTGGTCGTCCGCCGCTACCTCGGGCCCCGCGTCCACCACCTCTACGCCCTCTTCCTCGCCATCGCCCTGCTGCTCGTCGGCACGGTCTTCGTCAACATCCCGGCCCGCATCCTCATCATGGGCCGGAACCAATGGTTCTGGCCCGTGGTCGCCGTCATCTTCACCTATTATTTCGTGGCGGCCTTCTTCCCGGTCGACCAGATCATCGGCCGCATCTACCCCCTCTTCGGCGCGATCCTGCTGCTCTCCTCGCTGGCGGTCCTCGTGGGCCTCGTGCCCTATTCGGGCCTGCTGCAGGAGATCGACTTCGCCAACCTGGGCGCGGAGTTCACCCGGCATCCGGCCTGCGAGCCGGTGATTCCCATGCTCTTCGTAACGATCGCCTGCGGCATCATCTCCGGCTTCCACTCCACCCAGGCGCCGATCGTCGCGCGCACTATCATGTCCGAGCGGCAGGGCCGCACGGTCTTCTACGGGATGATGATCCTCGAGGGCCTCATCGGCATGATCTGGGCAGCAGGCGGCATGGCGCTCTACTCCCACAGGCCGGAGCTGCTGGCCAGCGGCAACGGGCCGATGCTGCTGCGCGAGCTGGCCACCTGGC
>CAYRPP010000217.1:0-3520 GCA_964426115.1 uncultured Lentisphaerales bacterium
GGCTGCAGAGCCTAGCGTCCGACGCCCAGGACGATGTGGAAGAGGATTCCGAGGAAGTGCAGCAGGCTGCCGGCCAGGACGAATAGGTGCCAGACGGCATGCGTGAAGCGGGGACGCTTCCAGGCGTAGAAGACGACGCCCAGCGAGTAGCAGGCGCCTCCGAGCGCGATCCACAGGAAACCCTGCGGGCCGAGGAACTGCCACATCGGCCGGATGGCGATCAGCACCAGCCACCCCATGGCCAGGTAGGTCAGCGTCGAGACCGCCCGGAAACGGTGGATGAAGAGCGCCTGGAAGACGACGCCCAGCAGGGCCAGACCCCAGATGACGCCGAAAAGGCTCCAGCCCCAGCCCGGCTTCGTCGTGGCCAGCGCCAGCGTGATCGGCGTGTAGGTGCCCGCGATCAGCAGGTAGATCGAGGAGTGGTCGAGGATGTTCCAGATGCGCTTCGCGCGTCCCGGCGGCAGGCTGTGATAGAGCGTCGAGGAGAGGTAGAGCAGGCAGAGCGTCGCGCCGTAGATGGCGACGCTGGTCACGCGCATCGGCGAGCGGCGCAGCGCGGCGAAGACCACGCCGACTGTCAGGCAGCCGACGCTCAGCAGGAGGCCGAGGCCGTGCGTGACCGCGTTGGCGATCTCCTCCGCCAGTGTCTGATCGCGGTGGTTACCGCGTCCGGATTCCGGTGTTTCGCAAATCATGATGCGCTAGGGTACCGCACGCGCGCCCCGCGCGCAACCACGCGGTTGGTCGGGCCGCTGGTGTTTACCATAGTCCGGCCTCAAACGGTGGATTTCTATGGACGCCTACAGGCTGGCGGCCAGGCGGCTCACCGCTTCCCAGCCATGACAGCGCGTGAAATGCTCGGTTAGCAGCGGCGTTGCGCGGTTCCAGGGGCGGTCGAAGATCGCCACCTTGCAGGGCGGCATAGCGGCGAGTTGTTCCAACGCCACGGGCGCGTCCTCCACGGCCAGGTCGTAGCGGCGCGTGGCGAACTCCTCGCGCGTCAGTGCGCGCGACCAGTCGTCGGCCTCGGGCGCGAGCTCGCGGTTGTACTTGTCGACATGGATCAGCGTGATATGTTCCAGGCCTTGGCGCCGCAGCCAGCGCTGAGAGGCGTCGTGCGTCGCGTAGGGCCGGCCCGTTACGATCTCGACGCCGTGCCCGTCCGCCGTCCACCGCGCCAGCGTCGCCACGGCGCCGGGCGTCGGTTCCAGCGCCAGCAGGCGGTCCGTCGCGTGCGCGGCGCGCATCAGGCTCATGTAGCGCGCCTCGTCAAGGCCGAAGGCCTCGCGGAGGTTGAAGGCACAGATCGCCTCGTAGGGCACCTGGCAACCGTAGAGATCCCGCGCCAGCCGGCTCAGCTCGCGCGCCGTCTCGCACAGGACATCGTCGAAGTCGACGTAGATGCGCATCAGGTGGCGGCTCCGGCCAGCGCCATCGCCATCCGCACGGCGGCGACCGACGCGCGGACGTCGTGGACGCGCAGCACTGACGCGCCTCGCCATATGCACCAGACCAGCGCGGTCAGGCTGCCCGGCAGCCGCTCGTCCACCGGCGCGCCGATGATGTCGCCGATGAAGCGCTTGCGCGAGAGGCCGACCAGCAGCGGCGGTCCCATCTCCGCGAAGCGCCGCAGGGCGCCGAGCAGCGCCAGGTTGTGGGCCGAAGTCTTGCCGAAGCCGATGCCCGGATCGATCGCCACCGACTCGGCCGCGACGCCATCGGCGATCACCTCGTCCACGCGCTGCCGCAGCCAGTCGTAGACCTCGCCCACCACGTCGCCGTATTCCGGCGCCCGCTGCATGGTGCGGGGCTCGCCCTGCATGTGCATGATGACGGCCCCCGCGCCGCAGGCGCGCACCACGGCGCGCATCGCCGGATCGCGCAGCCCGGTCACGTCGTTGACGATCGCGGCGCCCGCGTCCAGGGCCGCGCGCGCCACCGCGGGATTGCGCGTGTCGATGGAGATCGGCGTCCGCGTCTGTTCCGCCAACTCGCGGATCACGCCGATCACGCGCGCGCACTCTTCATCCGTCGCGACCGGCTCGGCCCCGGGACGCGTCGATTCACCGCCGACATCCAGGATATCGGCCCCCTCCTCTACCATCCGCAGCCCGTAGGCCACGGCGGCCTTCGGCGTCTGGTGCCGCCCGCCGTCCGAGAAGGAGTCGGGCGTAACATTGAGGATGCCCATGACGAGCGGGCGCGACAGCGGCAGCGCCTGCCCCCGGCAGAACCAGCGGGGGCCGTCGTTCCGTATGGCGGATGGGCCCCCAGTTTTGAAGTCGTTCGGGTTGCTCATGGCGGCGGCCCTGTTGTCGCCGGAATCGGCGTGCGTGTCAGGAAGCGGTCGGATGATCCGAAGGTTCGGGCGCCGAAGCGGGTGCCGTCGCGGTTTCGGCCGTCTGGGCGGCGGCACCAGCCGCCGTGTCCTCCGTCCCCGCCGCGGCGGGCGTCCCCCCGTTCGGCGCGGATCCGGGCGGCTGGTCGGCCTGTCGTTCCTCCGGCGTGCGGATGCGGCCGAGGCGGATCAGATCCTCGGCGTCGCCGCCGTCCACCGTCTCCTTCTCGATCAGGAGGTCGACAAGCGCCCGGACGCGGTCGCTGTGTGAGGTCAGGACGTCGCGCGCCTGCTGGTAGGCGTGGCGCACCAGGGCGTCCACCTCGGCATCGATCGTCTGGGCCGTGGCCTCGCTGAAATCCTGGCTGCGCCCCACCTCGCGTCCGAGGAACATCATCTCCTCGCGGCTGCCGAAGGTGCGCGGGCCGAGCTTGGCGCTCATGCCCCAGTCGCAGATCATGCGCCGCGCCAGCTCCGTGGCCTGGTGCAGATCCTGGCTGGCGCCGGAGCTGATGTCATCGAGGAACAGCTCCTCGGCCGCGCGCCCGCCCATGGCGGTGGCGAGCTGCGCCATCATCTGCGTGCGCGTGAAGTGCAGGCGGTCCTTCTTCGGCAGGAACATCGTCGCCCCAAGCGCCAGACCGCGCGGGATGATCGTCACCTTGTGGATCGGCTCGCCGCCCTTGACCAGCGCCATGACCACGGCGTGGCCGGCCTCGTGAAAGGCGGTCAGGCGCTTCTCCTCCTTGTCGAGCACGCGGCTCTTGCGCTCGCGTCCCCACCAGACCTTGTCGCGCGCCTCCTCCAGGTCCGGCTGCTCGATGCCTTCCTTGCCGGCGCGCGCGGCCAGCAGGGCCGCCTCGTTGAGCAGGTTGGCCAGGTCCGCGCCGGAGAAGCCGGGCGTGCCACGGGCGATGCGGCTGAGCTGGACGCCGGGGGCCAGCTTGAGCTTGCGCGAGTGGATGGCCAGGATCTGCTCGCGCCCCTGCATAGTCGGCAGGTCGATGACGATCTGACGGTCGAAGCGTCCGGGACGCAGGAGGGCTTGGTCGAGCACGTCGGGCCGGTTGGTGGCCGCCACGATGATGACGCCCTCCGAGGTCTCGAAGCCGTCCATCTCGACTAGCAGGGCGTTGAGCGTCTGCTCGCGCTCGTCGTGCCCGCCGCCGATGCCGGTGA
>CAYRPP010000218.1:0-3520 GCA_964426115.1 uncultured Lentisphaerales bacterium
CCATGTCCGCCGAGGTCGTGAAATATAAGCGGGACGGCATGGCCAACGGAGCGCTCGTTTACGGCACGACGGGTGTCATCGAGTACGGCCACCATGGCGCCAACTATCTTCGAATTCTTCCGGACATGGACAAGAGGGCCCTTGCCGCAGCCGGCACACTGCCGGCGGAAAAATATCCGCGAGTGCCGGGCGGATGCCCCTACAAGGAATTCATCGCGGCGATGAAGGGCGGACCGGAAGTCGGCAGCGACTTCGATTACGCCGGCGTGATGTCACAGGCGTCGAGCCTTGCCGTCGCCGCCTTGTTCGAGCCCGGCAAACGTCTTGTATGGGACCACGCGAGGCGTGAGTTCGCCAACTCGTCCGTGGCGACAGCACGCCTCAGGCAGCCGCGTACTGGAAATTGGTAGGCAGACCCGCCTTTAAGCCAGAATGGCCGGCCCCGCAGTGTGATCCAGCCGGACCTAGACTGACTTGTGAAGGGCCGAGGTGTCGACCTTGTTGACCGGGTTCTCGCTGTAGACGGTCTCGACAACGGGATCCTGGTTCCAGCAGTCTGTCTTCTGCGGCGGAACGGCCGGACAGGCCCAGCGGACCGCGTTACCGAGAACTTTGATGATCTCGGGCTGGTTGTAGATCGGGAATGTCTCGTGTCCGGGCGAGAAATAGAAGATCTTGCCGGCGCCGCGCTTGAACGTCACGCCGCTGCGGAAGACGTTGCCGCCCTCGTACCACGAAATGAAGACGACCTGCCCGTCGTCCGGAATGCCAAAGGGCTCGCCGTACATCTCGGTGTGAGGAACGACGAAAGAGAGTGGAACGTCCTTGGCGATCGGATGCGAGGGATCGACAACCCAGAGGCGTTCCTTCTCGCCGACCTCGCGCCAGCGTAGCGAACACGAGGTGCCGAGCATGCGGCGGAATATCTTCGAATAGTGGCCCGAGTGAAGAACGATCAGACCCATGCCGGAGAGAATGCGGTTCTGAATCTTCGTGACGAGTTCATCCGCGACCTGCCCGTGGGCGCAGTGACCCCACCACATCAACACATCGGTGTTGTTGAGAACGTCGTCTGGAAGTCCCTGCTCTGGCATGTCCAGCGATACGGACTTGATCTTGATGTCGTTCGCCGCGAGATGGCGGCCCAGCACGTTGTGGATTCCATCGGGATAGAAGCTCCTGATCAAATCGCCGAAAGCGCCCTCGGCCTTCTCGTGCACGTTTTCGTTCCAAATTGCAAGACGGATTTTGCTCATAAAAAACTCCTGAATGTTTGTGCAGAAAACATAAATTGGCTCGCGCTTCAACCCAAAACAGCTACTCGCCGAAATGGGACCGAGAAGGCGATCGCGACGCCCAAAGGCTTCGGACGCCACCGAGTTAAGCGTTCTGCGCTATCCTACCAGTCGTCCGTGCGGAACGGAACCATCGGCAGGCCGGCGGCGTTGTAGACGTTCACTCCGTCGGGATAGGCGCGGAAGGCGTAGCGCACGGCCACCGGCTCCGGAACCTTGTCGGACGAGACGACGATGGTGTTGCCGCGGATCTCGGCGTCGGCCCAGTACCAGGCGCGGTCGGCGCCCGCGATGGCGAAGTGCTTGGGCGCGATGCCGGGCGTCGGGACCGGGGCCGCATAGCCCTGCTTCGTGGCGGTCATGAGGCCCTCGGCGTGGTCAAACTCGAGGACCAGTTCGCCGATGCCCGGCTTCATTGCCTTGAAGAGCGGGCCGGAGGGGATCACCTCGGTCTTGCCGTAGGTCTTCGCGAGCGCCCAGCGGGCGAGGCGCTCGCCGACGTCGATCTTGTTTTTCGGATGGATGTCGTTGGCCATGCCGATGTCGATGGCGCAGGCCATGCCGCTGTTAACGATGTTGGTCAGCGCCAGGCGCATCCCGTCGCGGATCCGGGCGTAGCCGTTGCCGCCGGCGGGATCGGAGGTCGGCGCCGTGAAGGCTGCGAGCTGGACGTAGTAGAACGGGAAGTCGTAGCCCCAAACCTGGCGCCAGCCGTCGGCCAGTCCCTTGAGCTTGAAGCGGTAGGACTCGTTGTCGCCGGCATTGCTGCATCCCTGGTACCAGAGCGCGCCCTTGATAGGGAACTTTGTGATCGGGGCGATCATCGCGTGGTATTGCGAACTGGCGGCGGGAGGAACGAGCAGCGGAACCTGGGCGGGAATCTCCGCCCCGGCGGCCAGGGCGGTCTCGCCGGCCGCGAGCCACTGCTTTACAGCGCCGATCTGCTTCTCCCACGCGGATCTCCACTCGGGCGTTCCGGTGATTCCCTGCCGGATGGTGGGCAGGAACGAACTCAGGCGCTCGTCCGCAAAGCCCTCCGGTGCCATGAAAGGCTCGATCGCGCAGCCGCTCCAGTTGTCGTCGAGAAGGCCCACCGGGATGCCGAGATCCAGGACCAGACGCCGCGCGAAGAAATAGCCGGCCGCCGTGTATTCCATCGCGGTATTTGAGCTGCAGACGCTCCAGGCGCTGTCGACCCCGACGTTCTGCAACGGCTCCACCGCCTTCCTCTTGCTGACCTTGATCCGGCGGATCATGGGGAATTGCGCCGCCTCGTCGAGGAACTTGGCCCCGTCCAGGACACCCCAGCCGAAGCTCATTTCCATGTTGGACTGTCCGGAGCAGAGCCAGACGTCGCCGACAAGGACGTTCGCATTCGTGATGGTGTTCTTGCCGGTCACGATGAGCGGACGGCCGTTGGTGCTGACCGCGAGCGGCGCCAGCCGCACTTCCCACGCGCCATTTTTGTCCGCGACGGTCTTGAGGCTCTGGCCGCCGAAGGCCACGGAAACCTCCTCGCCGGGGTCGGCCCACCCCCAGACCGGCACCTCGCGGTCGCGCTGCAGCACCATGTTGCTGGAGAAGATTGTCGAAAGCTTGACATCGGCGATCGATGTCGCCGCGAACATGGCGCACATGGCAGCCAGCATGCATCCAGTCTTGTTCATCGTCGAATCTCCATCAGTTCTTTGGCGTAGTAATCAGGGGTTGGAGTCAGTGGTCACGAAGTCAGGAAATCTTGGAAGCCTCTGTATTGTCGTGGGGTTTTTGTTGGCGCGGCAGGTGCCATACGCACGCCACGATGGCCGCCGCGAGCAGCGCCGCGATGCCGGCGGCCACGAGCGGGGGAAGGCCGAATCCCAGAGGGGCGCCCTTGACCGCCGTCGGGCTGACGAAGAGGATGTAGTCGAGCACGATGAAGACCATGAAGAGCGCCGGTGCTGCCGCCACCCAGGCCGGCTTGCCTTCGCGCCGCAGCCAGGCCACGGCCACGAGCAGCGCGAAGACGGCGATCACCTGGTTGCTCCAGGAGAAGTAGTTCCAGAGGATCTTGAAGGTGTCCGGGGCGGCGTTCGACCAGACCAGCAGGCCGATCACCGCGCTGAAGATCGGCAGCGTCGTCAACATCCGGCGTCCGATCGGCTTCTGGTCGATCGAGAAGTACTCCGCCAGCACCAGCCGCAGGCTGCGGAGCGCCGTGTCGCCCGAGGTGATGGCCAGCACGA
>CAYRPP010000219.1:0-3514 GCA_964426115.1 uncultured Lentisphaerales bacterium
CGTGCCACCATACATGAAAACAGCGGGCCCCATACCGTAGACATTCCCTGCTGTGTAAGTGGTGTCACCATATCTCACGCCGCCCGTGAGATAACGGAAGACGCAGTTCGAGACCGTCCCGCCCGTTTCCGTCAGATAGACGGCGGTGCGGATCTGCGGTTGCGTGCCGTTCGGCCACTTGCCGCAAAAGTAGATTCCGCTCACGAACGTCTGCGGACAGTTCGTGAGGAGAAGCCAGCCGGAGTGGTCGGTGACATTACCGACGACACCCTTGTGCAAGCTGCGGAAGGTGGTGCAATCGGGTCCGTTCTTCGAGGTGATGACAAGATTCTTGTCGATCGTCACCTGTGCGGCCGGCTCCTCGAACTCGCCGTCACCGAAGAGGATTGTATCACCCCCGTTCGCCAGCGCGACGGCGCGAGCAAGCGAAAGGACGGGCAGGCCCTCGCTACCGTCGCCCGTCTCGTCGTTCCCGGTCGTGGCGACATGGATTGTCGATGCACTGGCAACCAAAGCCAGTCCCGCGAATGACGTGGCAATTAGACATTTCGTTTTCATGGGTAGTTCCTTTCGTTAAATGGTACTACTGATAAGAAATCGCTTTTCGGGCGGAGCGGGCACATGCCCGCCGAGATCGGCATGAAGGAGCGCTTTCAAAGCGAGTTCGATCTGCCGGTCCAAAACGCGATTTTGCCTGCGCTGCTGTGGTAGCCGACCGTGCCATAGAGGGCGGTGCTGCCAGACCACGCCGTCGCGCCGAAGAGGGCGGTCAAACTTTCCTGTGAGGTCTCCACCCACTCGACCTCATAGACGACTTCCTCCGACTCCGGGGTGGCGCCGGAGTTTATCCAAGCGTTGCCCAATGAATTAGCCTGAATCCATTCCACAAGGTCGTAGGCGGCGTGACATGTGCCCGCGGTCCCGAGAATAAGGGCCGAGAATGCAAATACGATTCTTTTGAGCCGCATAATATTCTCCCGTTGGGTTTTCAAGTGGAAATATTTTAGGCGCATAAGCATGGGAAACGCAAGAAGGGAAGTAAATATTATTACGACAACATCCGGATTGAGGACACGCGCAAAGACTTGGTATTATCAAAGGCGGTTTCCACGAGGACCCTGGTCAATGTTATGAATGGAGAATGGTCGGATCTCGTGGCGAAAGAAGATGAGTTGAAGCGGTAACATCGACGGTGTCATCCTGCGCGACATCCGCTTGGAGAACTACCATGATCATTCTTGCAGAACGCGGCAAAGACGCCGAATACACGATTGTAATTCCCGCGGAGGCTTCACCGTCGCAGAAATACGCGGCTGAGGAGTTGCGGGTCTGGACCGAAAAGCTTGCCGGAGTGAGGCTTCCGATTATGACGGACGCGGAACCGCTTCCTCCGCGGGCTATTTTGCTGGGTGTCACGAAATACACAAAAGCTTTGCTGGGGCGGGCTTTCGACTTGTCGAAAACCGGCGAGGACGGTTTCACTCTCGTCGCCCGTCCTCCGCATCTGCTCGTTGCCGCGTCACCCGCGCGCGGCACGCTTTACGGCGTATACGAGATCTTGGAGCGCTTCGGCGGCATCCGCTGGCTCGCGTCGTGGCACACGGTCGTACCGGAGCTCGAGCGCCTCGAGATTCCGGCGGACCTCGACGTGCTCGATACGCCCGCGTTCGCGATGCGCGAGCCATATTGGTACGACGTCATGCAGCATCCCGAGTTCGCGGCGCGCCTGCGTGTGAACAGCCGCTCCTGGAAAACGTTTGACGACAAGTATGGCGGACAGCCGTTCCGTTTCGGCGGCGGTCTTCCCTCGTGCCACACCTTCAACACGCTGATGCCGCCGGACGAGTTCTTCGACGAGCATCCGGAATACTTCAGCCTCGTCAACGGCAAACGCCTCAAGCATCCGTCGCAGCTCTGTCTCACGAATCCGGACGTCCTGCGCATCGTCACGGAGCGCGTCCTCGGGCGCATCCGCAAGGATCCCGGCGCGAAGTTCTACGGCGTGAGCCAGAACGACTGGAATAACTACTGCGAGTGCCCCGCCTGCAAGGCCGTCGACGAGGAGGAGGGCACCCATGCCGGAACGATGGTCCGCTTCGTCAATGCCGTCGCCGAGGCCGTGGAGAAGGAGTTTCCTGACGTCCTCATAGAGACTCTCGCATACCAGTACACCCGCAGGCCGCCGAAGAAGACGCGACTGCGCAAAAACGTCGTGCCGTGCCTTTGCACGATCGAGTGCGATTTCGCCCGTCCGCTCGACAAAAGCCGCTATCCGCAGAACATCTCATTCTGCGAGGACATCCAAGGCTGGAGTGCGCAGACCGGCCAGCTCTACGTCTGGGACTACACCACGAACTTCAGCCACTACCCGCACGCCATGCCTAACGTCCTGGCTCTGCAGGGGAACATACAGTTCTTCCGCGACAACAAGGTGAAGGAGCTCTTCGAGCAGGGCGGTTGCAGTGGCCGTCACGCTCATCTCGCCGAGCTCAAGGCCTGGCTCATCGCGAAATGGATGTGGAATCCGGAATTGCCTGCGGAAAAGCTTTTTGACGATTTCTTCGCGGGATACTACGGCGCCGCCGCTCCGTTCGTGCGCGAGTACTTCGGAGAGCTTCACAAAATCCAGCTCGACCGCTCGGCATCGGGCGAGCATCCGCTCACGATCTATCTGCCTGCCACATCGCAGGACATCCCCGATGAGTTCTTTGAGCGCGCCGCCGTGTTGTGGGACAAGGCCGCCGCGGCGGTTAAGGACGACCACGTTCTCTCCTACAACGTGCGCATGGGCGCCTTTTCAAACGACTACACCCGCCTGGAGCGTCTCCGCTTGCGGCACTGCAAAACCGTCTGGCTTACGAAGGAAGGCCTCGACGGCGCGGGGTTGCGCCGTGCGAAGGAGCTCGCCAAGTCCGAGCTCGCCAAGATCGGCGAGGCGGGGGACATCCGTCAAACCGAAGGAAAAGCGCGCAACGACAAGCTCCTCGAACATTGGCGCGACCTGTCTGATTTCCCCGAGCCCACGCCCGACATGGTCAAAACGTCCGCCGTCATCGTGGCGGAACAGTTCGAGCTGCCACGCCCCGGCATATGGGCCGAATTCGCGGACGACACCGCGGCAGAAGGCGGCAAAGCGGTAAAACTCTTCAACACGCACAGCGACTGGTGCGTGTACGTCTTCTTGCGCCATATCGCCTTTGCGCGGAACACGAAGTACCGGATACGCGTCCACGCCCGCGTGGAGGCCGAGACGGGCGCGAAGGGACAGGCGTTCCAGACAGCCGTGTTCGATGCCGAGACATACCAGAACCGCCTCGGCCTGTGCCCCGATGTCACGGAGTGCCGGAACGGCTACGCATGGTACGACGCCTGCGTCTGGGAGCCGCGTCTCAACGACTTCTTTCAAATCGCATCCGGATATTTCGACGCCGCAAACGGCGTGAAGCCCGCCTTCCGCGCGGTCTGGATCGACAAGATCGAGATCGGGGCGGCGCAAGTCGGCTAATGCGGTTCT
>CAYRPP010000220.1:0-3513 GCA_964426115.1 uncultured Lentisphaerales bacterium
GCCGCCTTGTCGAAGGCCTCGCCGGCGGCATCGTCCAGCGTCTGGCCCAGCACCCGGCAGTTCCGGTCCGGCGCGACGCGCACAAGCGCCGAGTGGCCGCCGGAGACCACCAGCGCCAGCAGCGGCAGGACGGCTCCGGGATCGGGAACCTCGGGAGAGAGAAAGACGCTGTGGATGTGCGCCTCGACATGGTTGATGCCGACCAGCGGCCTGCCGAGCGACCAGGCCAGCCCCTTGGCGGCCGAGAGGCCGACGAGCAGCGAGCTGGCCAGCCCGGGGCCGTAGGTGACTGCCACGGCGTCGATCGCCGCCCAAACGATTTTCGCGGTCTCCACGGCCTCGCGGATCACGCCGGGCAGTTTCTCGATGTGGCTGCGCGAGGCGAGCTCCGGAACAACCCCGCCATAGGGACGGTGCAGGGGCACCTGGCTGAAGACGACCGAGGCGAGCACCTCGCGTCCGCCGCGCACCACAGCGGCGGCCGTCTCGTCGCAAGACGTCTCGATGCCGAGGACAATCATTTGCCAGTCCGGTAACCGCCGAAGATGCGCAGGGCCGCCAGCACGTCAAGCGCCCGTTCGAGCTGGGTATCCACGGCGTCCTCGAAATCCCCGCGCCGCTCTGGAGGATAGGCGGCGGGGCGCTCGTCGGCATCGCGTCTGAGCTGCACCTTGCGCCACGCGGTCGGCGGCAGGGGCACCGCGATGTCGGGCTCGATGCCCTTGCCGTGGATCATGCGCCCGCCGGGCGTGTAGTAGTGGGCGGTGGTCAGCTTGACCAGGCAGCGCTCGCGCGTCGCCAGCGGCAGGATCTTCTGCACGGAGGCCTTGCCGAAGCTCTTGTCGCCGATCACGATGGCGCGCTTCGCGTCCTGCAGGGCGCCCGTGACGATCTCCGCCGCGCTGGCCGTGCCGCGGTTGATCAGGATGGCCATGGGCAGGCCGGTGAGGTGGCGGCGCCCGCCGGCGCGGAAGGTCTCGATTTCGTGGACACCCTCGCGCCCGCGGGTCGTGACGATGACGGTCTTCTCGGGAAGGAACTGCTCGGCGACGGCGATGGCCTGGTTCAGGAGTCCCCCGGGATTGTCGCGCAGGTCGAGCACCAGCCCGGCCAGCGAGTTGGTGGTCAGGTGTTCAAGCGCGGTGGCGACCTCGGCGCCGGTCGGCTCGCTGAACTGGATGATACGCAGGTAGCCGACGTTGCCACGCAGCACGCGCGCGCCCTTGACGCTGGCCACCTTGATCCGGTCGCGCGTCAGGGTGACATCGAAGGGATCACGGCCCTCGCGTCCGATGGTCACGGTCACGCGCGTGCCGGGCATGCCGCGCAGTTTCTGCATCACCTGCTCGATGTTGAGCCCCAGGGCCGGCTGGCCCTCGATGGCGACGATCATGTCGCCCGCCAGCAGACCCGCCGCAAACGCGGGCGAGTCCTCGATGGGCGCGATCACCAGCGGCAGGCCGCCGCGCATCCCGATCTGGATGCCGATCCCGCCGAACTGGCCCTCGGTCTCCTCCTTCAGTCCCTCCGACTGCTTCGGCTCGAGGAAGTCGCTGTGGGGATCGAGATCCGAGAGCATGCCGTGGATGGCGCTGTAGACGATACGGCGGTAGTCGAGTTCCTCCACGTAGTGGCGACGCACGAGCAGCATCGTCTCGGTCAGCAGGGCGATGTCCTCGTAGACGTTCTGCATCTCCTCCGCCGTGGGCGCCTCGGCCATGGCCGCCGCGTTGGTCGTTCCCTGGCGTGGCAGGGCGTTGGTGGGGAACAGGAAGGGCACAGCGTTCGTGCGCGGCGGCACGACCACCGGCGCCGGCGTAGCCGGGGGCGTCGCGGGCGCGTTGGACGGCGCCTGGGCGAGGGCCTGTCCGCCGCTCCCGGCGGCGGACAGCAGGAGGATCATCAAGAGAGAGCGGTGAATGAACATGGCGACAGCTTAGCGAATTGGAATCGAAAGTTGAATCGTAATCAACAGCGCAACAGCGCAAATACTTCTGTACAAATACTTCGTGACAAGAACCCGTTTCCAAGGTAACCTATCATTGGTTTGGGAAGTGTCCCCCGGTCATGGTTGCGCAAATGGCGCCGGGGCGGCCTGCCCCGGCAGGCCACGTGGACAGACAAGCCGACGGTATGCAACGCACCGCGGGAGGGAGAAGCCAAAATGTACAACACATACATTCCGCCTCCGCTGCAGGATCCCGCCTTCCTGGAGCTGATGGATCTCTTCAACGAGAAGAACTACTGGCAGCGCCTGCGTATGATGTTCTCCGGGCTGGGCAAGCCCCGCGACAGCCGCGAATTCAAGATCGCCCGCACGGAGCTGCAGCGCCAGCTCGCGCCGGCCGCGGCCCTCCTCATCCCCGCGGTCTGCATCGTCATGGTCGTCATCTTCACCAACGTCTCGGCCCGCGACGAGCGCCTGATCGAGACCGAGATCCTGAAGACGGAGGAACTGAAGGATCTTGAGGAGATCGTCGAGCGCGATCCGATCCCCGACGACATCCAGCCGACCGACATCGAATTCACGCCGGAAATCGCCATGGCCACTCCCGCGCCGGCCCAGGCACTGACCGCGGGCCCCATGAGCCCGCAGCCGACGACCTTCGACACGGTGCTCAAGGTTCGCAGCCCGGTCATCCTGCGCAACATCTACGGCTCCTCGCGCACCGCCGGCATGCGCGGCCAGCTCATCGCCGGCGGCGGCGGCAACACCGCGACCGAAACGGCCGTGATGCGCGCCCTGCGCTGGCTGAAGAAGAAACAGAACGCCGACGGCTCCTGGCCGCCCAACAAGAACGCCATGACGTCGCTCGCCGTGCTCTGCTTCCTGGCCCACGGCGAGAAGCCGGGTACCTCCGAGGAGTTCGGCGAAACCGTCCAGCGCGGCATCGAGTACCTGCTCGGCTCGCAGCCCTCCAGCGGCCAGTGGCCCGGCAACTACGAGCACTACATCGCCACCTACGCCCTCTGCGAGGCCTACGGCATGACGATGAACCCCAACGTCAAGTCGGCCGTCGACCGCGCCGTCAAGCTGATCATCGACGGGCAGCACGACTCGGGCGGCTGGGACTACGCCCTGAAGCCCGGCGACCGCGACGACACCTCGGTGATGGGCTGGGCCGCCCAGGCGCTGAAGGCCGCCATGATGGCCGACTTCTACAGCGACCCCGAGGCGCTCCTGCGCGCGAGCAAGCTCTCCGTCAAGGGGTTCCAGAAGAACGCCCATCCCGACGGCGGCTTCGGCTACACGAAGCCGGCACGCGGCGGGCTCAGCAGCGTCGGCGTCCTCTGCATGCAGTTCCACGGCGCCGGCAACTATCCCGAGGTCAAGCGGACCTTCGAGAACGTCCTCGACACCTGGGATCCCGTGTGGAACGGCTCGCAGCCCGGCCTGAAGCTGGCCGAGGGCGAGAAGGCGGCCACTTCGGGCACCGTGCCCGGCCCCAGCACGCAATACTACTACTATTACGCCACGCAGGCCATGTTCCAGAGCGGCGGCAGCCGCTGGAA
>CAYRPP010000221.1:0-3511 GCA_964426115.1 uncultured Lentisphaerales bacterium
TTGACTCCTCAGGATGCCGCCCGTACAATAATCAAAAGATTTGCGGACCGGACTTCTTCCGGAGCGCCGTTCTGACACTCAACACAGAGACTGTCATGATTAAGCTGATGTTTGGAACTGCCGCCGCCGTTCTGATAGTCGCATGGGCCTTGGCGGCGCCCGCGCCTAAGCCGGCGCCTGTGTCTCCCCGGGCGGCAATCGTGCCGCCCGCCGACCAGCTTGACCCCGTTGCCCTGCAGTGGGCCGTGCGCTCCTGCGTGGCCCAGGGCGTCGCCTTTCTGACCAACCGGGCGGCGACGGACGCCAACGGATGGGTAGTTCCGCCGATCCGCACCCACCGGCTGATCGGCTACACCAATCAGGTGCTGCGCTATTCCGAGCGGTTCACGCCGCTCTACGAATACGAAAGCTATACCGTGTACGAGCGCCGGCCGGGCGCCGATTCCCAGTCCGCCCGCACGCTGCAACCCGTCACCCGCCGCCGAGTCAAGCGTGTCATCGACCCCGATGGCGGCCCGAAACAGATGTTCCGCGACGTCAACGGACCGATCGTCCGCGAGGTGCAGGTGCCCGTCTATGACAAGACGGGGCCCGACCTCTGGCCGCACGGCGCGATCGGCCAGAATGCGCTGGCCCTCTACGCCCTGCTCAAGTCCGGTGTGTCGCCGCAGGAACCGGTGTTGTCGATCCTGGCCGAAGGGCTGATACGGATGGTGAAGGACTACGGGGTGCCCGACGCCACCTGGGATCTCGCCTGGCTGACGGCCGGCTTGTCGTGCTGGCCGGACGAGGCGGCCCGGGAGGCGGCAAACGCCTGCGCCTCGAAGCTGCTGGATGGCCAGATTCTGGACGGCGCGGCGCGCGGCTTGTGGGGGCCGGCATGCATCAATATTCCGCTTCTGGCTGCGGCCTACCAGCACGAGCAGGATCTGGCGACTCGGCAGGCCAAAACGGCCCTGGCCGCCAAGGAGAAGCCCGACAGCCGCACGCGGGCGTTGGCGGCCTCGGATGCCGCCAGCGATCTGCTCTTCTTCCAGCGCAACATGAAACGCATTGCCATGCTCGCAATGGCCTTCGACCAGATCGACGCGCCGTATTTCGATGTCGGCGAGGAGGAATTCCAGAAGATCCGGGTGACCGGACTACCACGTTACATCTTCAACCAGACATCCGCGGACCTCGAGAGCACGATGCTGACCCTGCTGGCCCTGCGCGAGGCGGCGGATGCCAAGTGCCTGCCCCGGGAGACCTGGCGCCCGAAGATGGAAGGCGCGACCGGCGTGCCACGGGCGGAACAGGCCGACGCCATTCTGGCGCGCACCGCCAATGCGCTGAAGAACCTCCAACTGCGCACGGGCGACTGGCACGCCTGCATCCTGCATCAGCCCGTGACCGCCTTCAACAAGATGGCCAAGATGGTACCGGGCCTTCCGGTCGATCCCAAAAGCTTCAGCCCGCTGCCGTCGCCGCAAACGCCGCTGACCACCCTTCAGGGCTATGCCGCCCTGGTCGAGATCGGCCGGATCGTGGGCTTCGAAAAGGCCCTGGGCCGTTTCCGTGCCAATTTTGCCGCCGGCCTCGGGGCCGCGCGCCGCCAGGTCGGCGCTCTGCCGGACCGAGCCGCCCGGGACGTGGTCGGCGGGCGGGTCGATCCTTGCGAGGCCTACTGCTTCGGTGCAGTGGCCTGCGACGCTCCGGGAACGCGCCGGCGCGAGATGAATGGCGAATGGTCCCGCATGGCCTTCGAACTGGTCTCGAGCCAGCACACCAATGGCGCCTGGCACATCCGCGGTGGCGTGAGCATCATGCCCACCAGCATGCAGGCTTGCATTGAGTCGCTGCCCAAGCTTGACCGCGCCGACCGCCAGAAGATCATGAACCGCGGCGTCGCGCATGTCCGCTTCAACTGGGGACATCCCTACTACTCCTACTCAGGCGTCTACGCGGGCGACCGGCCGGCGCTGGCGACCTGTCACGCGCTTCTGTTTCTGCTCTCGGGAGGGCACCCTCCGTTCCTGACATCGACACTGGCCACCGAACCGCGGCCGACACGGATTCCCGATATCGTCCTGGACGAGCTGGCCGAGCAGACCGGAGTGGACTGGCATCACACCACGGTGGACCTGGCCGCCGACGATCTGCTGCTCGGCATCGCGTCGCCGGCCCTGTT
Source organism: uncultured Lentisphaerales bacterium (assembly GCA_964426115.1). Lineage (GTDB taxonomy): Bacteria > Verrucomicrobiota > Kiritimatiellia > RFP12 > JAAYLN01 > JAAYLN01. The sequence goes on from CAYRPP010000221.1 coordinate 2,171, forward strand.
CCTCAACGGCTCGGCGGAGGGACTGGACGATGCCGCGCTCCGCATCCGCCTGTCAAACTATGTGCTGGGCGGCGGTGTCGTGGTTGCGCTGGGAGATGCAGCGTCGCCGTCAGGACAGGCCTTTTTGAACGCCCTGGCCCCCGTGATCGCCGCCGGCTGCGGCGGCCAGGCCGGGATGCGCGACGTCGCAGCCGAGCAGGCCGTGCTCGGCGATCTGGCGGGCCGGCTGGGACGCCCCCTCATGGGGATGACGCGACCCAATGGCTCGCTGGCCGCCCTGATGCTCCTACTGGCCGACAGTCCCCTCCCGGCCACGGGCGCCTTCTCGGCTGCCGAGGCCTCCCGCGTGATCAGCACGGCGCTGCGGCGCAACCTCGACGAGAGCCTGCTGACCCCGGCGTTTGCACACCAGCTAGGAGACCTGGGCGACGCGTCCGCCCTGCGGACCGCCGCCCTCGAACTCCTCCGCGCCCCGGCCAGGAAACCGGAGGAACCGCCACCCGCTTCGGCGCCGCCTGCCGCGGAAACCGCGGCACCTGTCAAACCCGTCGTGGATCCGAGGGCGGGCACGCCGGACGACGAGGCCAGACCGGCGCCTCCGCCTCCCGAACCTCCCCGGCCTCCTGCAGCCGACGAGGTCTGGTAGCTCGGCAGGCCAAAAACAACAATTTGCTTGTTTTGGCGGCGGCTCTGCCGCATAATTCTGCCGCGTTGCGACGCTTCAGGGGAGATGTCCGGTACCGACGGGCGGAAAAGGCCGCCCCGCGCGACCCTGCCGGATGGACGCCTTCTGGCGTCAGCATTACGCAGGTCACGCTATGTCCATAAACATGTGGCTGTATCTGGCCATTGGTCTCGGTGTCGTATCTCTCGGCTATGCGCTATTCCTTTATGCCTGGGTCAACCGCCAGGATGCCGGGGGCGAACGCGAGCAGGCTATCGCCGGGTACATCCAGCAGGGTGCGCGCGCCTATCTCGCCAAGCTCTACGGCACGCTGGCGGTGCTTGTCGCGGTGCTGGGCGTGGCCATCGGCCTGATCTTCAGCCTCGACATGCTCGCCTCGGTCAAGGCGCACGCGCTCGTCGGCGCGGCCAATCCGCTGGAGGGCGTCTGGACGGCGGTCGCCTTTGCCGCGGGCGCGCTCTGCTCGGGCCTTGCCGGCTACCTCGGCATGAGCATAGCAGTGCGGGCCAATCTGCGCTCGGCCGTGGCGGCCAAGCTGGGGCTCAACCCGGCCTTCCGGGTCGCCTTCTACGCCGGCGCCGTGCTCGGCCTGGCCATGGTAGGCACCGCCGTGATCGGCATCTCGGTCATCTACCTGCTGACGGGCGACCCCGAGA
>CAYRPP010000222.1:0-3499 GCA_964426115.1 uncultured Lentisphaerales bacterium
TCATGGCGTCAAGTATGCCAGACGAACGTAGAAATTGCATTGCGCAATTGCGCAATATCCTGTTATGATTTTGCGCAATGCCTTTCCGGGGACACCTCCTGCGGATTGCCGTGCTGCTGGATGCCGACATCGAATTCGGCATGCAGATCCTGCAGGGCATCCAGTCCTATGCGCACCGGCAGGCGGAGTGGCAGTTGCTGACCCTGCATTATACGCAGGAATCGGCCCTTAATCTTTTGCTTCACCAGCAGCGTCTCTCGGGAGCGATCGGCCCCGTTCTGAGCGACCGCTGGTACGAGGGACTTCCCGGCGCGCCGGTGCCGATGGTCAACACCTCCGACCATTCGGATATCCATTCGGTTTCCTCCGTGGTCACCGACAATCTCCACGTTGGCCGGCTGGCGGCACAACACCTTTTGCAGCAGGGCTATCGCCAATTTGGCGTTCTGCACGAGAAAGCCTCGGCCGGCGCGGTTTGCCGGGCCGAGGGGTTCCGCCAGACGCTGGCGGCCGCCAGCCATGCGGTCGCCCAGCCCCCCGCGGCCGACAGCTATGCCCTCGATGCCGCCTGGCCCGAGTGGCTCCGGCAATTGCCGCGCCCCTGCGGACTCTTCTGCACCAGCGATTTCCTGGCGCGGCGGCTTCTGGCGCGCCTCTCCGCCATGGGGGCCGGGGTGCCGGCCGACTTCGGCGTGGTGGGGGTCGGCAACGCCGCGCTCGACAACCTGCTGGCCGAAGCACCGCTAAGCTCGATCGAACTGGATGGACGCCGCATCGGCGAGCGCGCAGCGCGGCAGCTTGTCTTGCTGCTGGCGGAACCCGGACGCAATCCAACGGTGGAACAGATCGCCCCAAAACAGCTCGTGCCGCGCTCATCGTCGGCTCTGCAGTCCGGGGGCGACCCGCTCGTCGCCCGCGCCCTCGCACGCCAGTCGTTCGCACAGCCGCTTAGAGGCGACCGGCTGGCGGCGCTTTGCGGCGCCTCGCGGCGGACGCTGGAGCTGCGCTTCCGGCAGGCGCTGGGCTGCGGGCCGGCCACCGCCCTGCGCCGGCGCCGGCTGGCGCATGCCGCCCTGCTGCTGCGCGAGACACCGATGACACTGGCGTCCATCGCCGAGGCCACGGGCTACGCCGAGAGCGCAGCCTTCTGCACCGCCTTCCGCAAGGCCTACGGCCTACCGCCCGGCGCCTGGCGCCGGCAGGCTCAGACGATCAGCATGCAGTCACCGTAGCTGAAGAAGCGGTAGCGAGCGGCAACCGCCTCGCGGTACGCCGCGAGGATCTGCTCCCTCCCGGCCAGCGCCGCCACCATCATAAGCAGCGTCGAGCGCGGCAGGTGAAAGTTGGTGAGCATCAGATCAGTAAAGCGGAAGGTGTACGGCTCGTGGATGAATATCCGGCTGCGTCCGGCGCATGCCGCCGCCTCCCCCGCGTGTTCCGCGGCCATCGTCTCCAGCGTCCGCACCGAGGTGCTGCCGACGGCCAGGATGCGTCCGCCGCGCCGGCGGCAGTCGCGGATCGCCGCAGCGGTCGCCTCCGGGACGCTGTAGCGCTCGGCATGCATGACGTGATCCTCGATGCGTTCGGCCTGTACCGGCCGGAAGGTGCCGAGCCCGACATGCAGCGTGACGGAGGCGATCCCGACACCCTGACGGCGCAGGACATCGATAATTTCGGGAGTGAAGTGCAGGCCCGCCGTGGGCGCGGCCACAGCGCCCGTCTCGCGCGCGTAGACCGTCTGGTAGCGCGCCAGATCCTCGGCCCGCTGCGCGGCCCCGGCATCATCGGAGCGCGCAATGTAGGGCGGCAGCGGTGTCCGCCCGTGCTGTTCCAGAAGTCCCCAGAGCGGGGCGCGCCCGGAGAGCCGCACCCGCACCGTGCCCTCGCCCGCACCGGGACCTTCGATCTCGGCGGCGATTGCGCCCTCACCCACGTCAGCCCGCAGCCCGGCCCGCTTGCGCCTCCCGCTGCCGCAGAGCGCCTCCCACCGCATCGCGCAGGACTCCGTGCCGCCCGGGGCACCGGAAGGCGGATCCAGCGGCTCCAGCAGCAGGAACTCGACCTTGCCGCCGGTGTCGGCCCACCGCCCCTGGAGACGCGCGGGGAAGACACGCGTATCGTTGACGACCACCAGATCGCCGGCGCGCAGGTAGGTCGGCAGATCGGCGAAACCGCCATGGCGCAGGGAGCCGTCGCGGCGGTCGAGCACCAGCATCCGCGCGGACGCGCGTTCGGCCGGCGGATGCTGTGCGATCAGCTCAGGGGGCAGGTGGTAATCGTAGTCGGCGGTCAACATGGACGGCAAGTTTGCCTGAAGCCCTTCCGGCGCGTCAAGAACGAACGTTTGCCAATGCGGACTGGCAATGGCATGGGCATGCGGCTATATTGATTTCTCAACCCGCGACGGAATTGCGGCACGGAACAGGAAAACGGACAGCACGCCTGAAAGGGCACGCCCAAGGGACAGGTCGATCTGGTACCCGTCACTGCAGACGTCGAAAAGCTGGCCGCCTACAAGACCCTCTTCCTGCCCGGCTGGAACACCATGACCCCCGAAATCTACGACCGGCTCATCGAATATGCCCGGGGCGGCGGCCATCTGGTGCTGTGCGCCGCACAGTGCACCGAACACGTCACACGTTCATTCCTGACCGAAAAGAAGGACTTTGCCTTCATTCACGGCGGCGATCTGAGCGCGCTGGCCGGTGTGAAGGTCGGCAGTCCGGAGGGCGTCGTCAATACCGTCCGCTTTGTGGACGAGGAACTCTATACCGACCCCGGCGTACCGGGTCTTTACACCGAGCTGTCCGGCGGCGAAGCTCTGGCCGTCGATCAGGACGGAAGGCCGGCGCTGGTGGAAAACCGGATCGGAGACGGCAAGGTCTGGATGCTCACCCTTGGCGAATACTGGGGCCACGATGCGCTGGGTTCGCTGCGCAGAGCGATCTGCCTGAGGGCCGCGGAGGAGCAAAACTGCGATGTCTGCCTGGCCGACGCCACCGGCGAGGTCGAATATCACCGCTACGACTGCGGCTCCTTTGAGCGCATCGTGCTGCTGAATACCGACTGGACCAGCCGGGAAAACGTCAAGCGCGTAACGCTGAACATCGGACATTTGAACATGCCGCTGCGTGTGCGCGAAAGCCGCATGAATCATGTGCTGACGGCGCAGGACTTTGCGGTGAGCTTCGAAGTGCCCTCTGCGGTTGCGGACGGGCTGACCGTTTCCGAAAGCGGAGCGCTCTTTGAGCTTCAGGGCTTCGGAACCACAAAGGTTCAGCTCTTCTCTCTCAAGCCCATCGCCGCGGTTTCCGTAAACGGCATTCCCGCCGAATTGACCGGAAACACCCTGACCGTGCATGCAGACGAATCATGGACTCGCTGCCGCGTCGAGGTCGTTTTTTCCAGAACGGCGAATCGAAAAATGGGGTATATCCAATTCAAGCTGCGATTCAGACAGTGGGGAAGCGGGCGGGGAGCGCGAGCGCGGCTGATGGGT
>CAYRPP010000223.1:0-3480 GCA_964426115.1 uncultured Lentisphaerales bacterium
TCTCCTTGCCGAGCATGTTGCCCATGCGGAAATAGCGGCCGACGTCGCGCAGGAACCCGATAAAGGTCATCTCCCCGAACCAGTCGTGGTTGTTCACCATGATGGCGGGATTGGGGCTTTTGGGATCAAAATCAAGGAAGCGGGAGAGGTTCTCGCGGATGCCCACAAGGTTGCGCTCGACGGTCTCGGCGGTCAGGAGCTGGCGCTCGGTGCTCTTGCCCGAGGGATCGCCGATGAGCCCGGTCGCGCCGCCGACGAGGGCGATGACGCGGTGGCCGGCGCGCTGGAAGTGCGCGAGAGTCATGATCGTGACGTAGTTGCCGGCCTGCAGGCTCTCCGAGGTCGGGTCGAAGCCGGCGTAGAGGGTCAGGGGCCGCTGCAGCGCCGCCTCGAGGGCGGGGCTGGTCATATCGTCGAACAGGTGGCGGGCGCGGAGGGTGTCGAGCAGGCTGGACATGGTCGTGGTTCCGGGTGAGTGAACGTGCTCAATTAAAGTGGGTAAGTATAGTGGTATTGCTTGTTCTAGGCAAGGAACCAGCGACAGGAACCAGCGACCGGACCAGCAATTCTCAATATGGGATGGTTCATCGGGATCGGGATCGTCATCGGGATCGAAATCGCCAGGATCGATGATGAAGTCGACTCCGATTCCGATAGCGATAGCGATTTCGATGCCCTGCACGAGGTCGCAGTGGACAAATTGAGAATTGCTGCGACCGAACCAGCGACACAATGGAATGGAATCGAGAAGTTATAGAGGTCCCGGCGGTCCCGCGCCACTGTTTCCCCGTCCACCGCAAGCGTCGCGTAATCGTCAACCGCAAGCACCAGAGGAGGCTGCCGGCACCGGTGGGGCCGGACCTCCGGGACGGCCAGCCCGGATAATAATCCGCGGTCCCGGAGGTCCCGCGCCACTGAAGCTCACGCCGCCGTGAGCTTGTACATATTCGTCCTCGTCCTCAGTGAGCGAAGCGAACAGTCCTCGTTCTCGTCCTCGATAAAGCAAGGCAGCGATTCGAGGACGAGGACGACGAGGACGACTGAGGAGGAGATGCTGAATCATGCGAAGCCAACGACACAGGGAAGCGCCCATCGCCCCCGTGACGAACCGATCGGCGTAAAAGAAAGAAGGCGGGGCCCCCGCAAGGGCGTCCCGCCTCCACAATCCGCGGCGCGGACGTCTACTTGTCCTGCTTGTCCTGCTTCGCGCCCGGCTGCCACTCCTCGCTCTGCGCGAAGGCGTCGTCGAACGCGGCGGCCAGTCCGACGAGGTTCTCGCCGGGCTTGAGCTCGACCTGGCTCAGTTCCTTGGTAAGAGCCTCGATCTCGCCCTCGTTCATGCTCATGGCCTTGATGCTGAGGCCTATGCGGCGCTCGTCGCGGTCGATGCGCACGATGCGCGCCTCGACCTCCTGGCCGATCTTGAGCGCGTCCTTGACCTTCTCGACGCGCGTATCGCTGATCTGCGAGATATGCACCAGCCCGTCCACGCCGTCCTCGAGCTCGACGAAGGCGCCGAACGAGGCGATCTTCGAGACCTTGCCCTTGACGACCTGCCCGATGGCGTAGCGCGCGGCGATGGTGTGCCAGGGATCGTCGCTGGCCTGCTTGAGACCGAGGCTGATGCGCTGGTTGGAGGGATCGACCTCCAGCACGACGGCCTCGACCTCCTGCCCCTTCTGGATCATCTCGCTGGGGTGGTTGATCTTGCGCGTCCAGGACATGTCCGAGACGTGGATCATGCCGTCGATGCCGTCCTCGATCTCGACGAAGGCGCCGTAGGAGGTGAAGTTGCGGACCTTGCCCTTCACGCGGCTGCCGACCGGGTAGCGGTCCTGCACCGTGTCCCAGGGGTTGGCCTCGGTCTGGCGGATGCCGAGGGCGATCTTCTGGTCGGTGGCGTTGATCGAGAGGACGACCACGTCGACCTCGTCGCCGACGGAGAGCACGTCCGACGCGCGGGCCACGCGCTTGGTCCACGAGAACTCGGAAACGTGCACGAGGCCCTCGATGCCGGGTTCGATCTCGACGAAGGCGCCGTAGGGGACCAGGTTGACGACCTTGCCGCGCAGGCGGCTGCCGACCGGGTAGCGCGTCTCGACGCCCTCCCAGGGGTTCTGCTGGATCTGCTTCAGGCCCAGCGAGACGCGCTCGCGGGTCAGGTCGACGTCGAGGATCACGACCTCGAGTTCCTGCCCGACCTTGACGACCTCGCTGGGATGCTTGACGCGGCCCCAGCTCATGTCGGTGATGTGCAGCAGGCCGTCGAGGCCCGAGAGATCGATGAACGCGCCGAAGTCGGTGATGTTCTTCACGCGGCCGGTGCGGTGCTGGCCGATCTGGATCGAGGCCAGCAGGTCGCGCTTCTGGTCGGCCATGCGATCCTCGAGCAGCTCGCGGCGCGAGAGGATCAGGTTGCGGCGCTCGTGGCTGATCTTGATCAACTTGAATTCCAGCGTCTGGTTGATGAAGGGCTCGACATCATGAACCGGATCGACATCGAGCTGCGAACCGGGCAGGAAGGCCTCGATGCCGTCGACATTCACGATCAGGCCGCCGCGTACGCGGCCCGTGACGAGGCCGTTGAGCGTGCAGCCTTCGGCGTACTTGCGCAGGAGCGCGTCCCAGCGCAGCTTCTCGTCGGCCCTGGCCTTGCTCAGCTCGACCATGCCGTCGTCGCGCTCCATGTTGACGAGCAGAACGTCGTACTGGTCGCCGACCTTGATCTCGGCGGCGTCCTTGAACTCGCCGGCCGGGACGATGCCCTCGGCCTTGTAGCCGATGTCCACGAGCACCTCGTTGCCGCGAATGGCCAGGATGGTGCCCTTCACGATCTTGCCCGCCTTGAACTGATTCTCCGAGCCGGCCAGCGCAGCGGCCATAAGATCGTAGTTGCCACCCGTCTTGGCAGTGAAGGTCACGGGCTTGTGTTTCGCCATGTGTTGTGTGTTCCGACTCCGGCGCCGGGCGCAGTCTCCGTCCGGGAACCGGCCGAACCGCGGCAGTGGCTGCCTTGCGTGCCCCGTCGGGGCGCGCGCGGCCCGCCGCCGTCTTGAATGGTTGCTCGATCAGGATTTGCCTGACGCGCCAGCGTTCCAGTTCCCGGCTGGGGGCGTGGCAGGCCCTCCGGCATCCGCCGGAGAAACGAATAATGTAACTGATCGCGCCGTATGCCGCAAGCGTCGATTTTTTCTATGTCGCTTTTTTGCTTTTTCTAGTGCGCCTCTAGCCAGGTGCGGCCGCTGCCAAGCTCCACCTCCAGCGGCACACCGAGGTCGAGCGCGCCGACCATCGCCTCGCGGACCAGCGCGCGCAGCGCGGGCTCCTCGCCGCGCGGCACGTCGAAGAGCAGCTCGTCGTGGATCTGCAGCACCAGACGCGACTTCAGCCCGGCCGCCTTCAGCTCGCGCGCGACGCGCACCATGGCCAGCTTGATCAGGTCGGCCGCGCTGCCCTGCACCGGCGTGTTGATCGCGTTGC
>CAYRPP010000224.1:0-3458 GCA_964426115.1 uncultured Lentisphaerales bacterium
CCTGCGCCTTCGAGGACAAGACGCGCAGCCGGAACCCCGCCGTCGTCGCGACCTTCGCCATCGCGCGCTGCGCCCTGCTGCACTTCAACGCGCAGACGGAATCCCAGAACCTCAACGCCTTCATGGAGGCCGCCGCCGCTCATCATGCCGCCGCATTCTCTCTGGTGATGCGATCAAGATGAGGCCAAATGAAAAGACCGTGGGGACGTCACCCTCTTGTCAGCTACCGCGCGGGGTCTTGATGGCCTCGCGCACCGGCTCCCCGTTCCCGCCACTTCAGCCACGCGTACCACGCCAGCGTGACGGCGCCGGCGCGGAGGCCGGAACGGACGCGCCCGACGCCGTAGGCCCGCTGCAGCCGGTAGAAGCGCCTACTCGCCTCCCAGCCGCCCTGGCCGCGGACGCAGTCAAAGTCGTGCCGCAGGCAGGGCGGGAAGTAGATTCAGGGAGTAGAGCCCCAGCGTCCACGACGCCAGGAGCGTCCCGGCCATGACGGAGGCCGCCCAGAGCAGCACGCGCAGCACGCGCTCGTGGCGGTCCAGGCGCGTCTGGATCGAAAAGGTGCCGTTGTCCTTGAACAGCCGCCGCTCGATCAGCTCCAGCACCCGGCGGCTCGTATCGCCGCAGGCCGACCGGGTGACGAACTCCGCGCCGTCCTTCATTGCTGCGCTTCCTCCTCCCCGGTCAACCCACCGGCCTGCCGATGCACCATGCGCCGCTCCAGCGCCGTCTCCATCCGCTCCCAGTAGAGCGCCCGGTAGTAACCCGTACTGCCCAAGATCCCCCCGCGCGCGGGCCTCCAGCGCTTCGCGGCGCACATCCCCGAGGGGGCTGTACTCCCACACGTCGAAGAGCCAGAGGAAGGGATCCACATCCAGCGCGGACGTCCCGGCCGCGGGCGTGTAGCGGGCGCCGACGTCACAACGGGCTTGGCAGCCCACGCGACCGACCCGAAAGCCGGCACGGCTCCGCCCACGCCCGCCGGCCCGTCCGCGAGCGCCCCGAACGCCCTGCCGGCCAGCGCCAACGCTCCGCCGAAAGAACCCTCCACCTCAACCGTGCGCCACGCTCCCCCGAGCGCCGGACCCGACCGGGGCCAGCGCCGCCAGCGGCAGTTCCGGACGGGCTCCGCCCACCGGCGCGGTCCGCTCCAGTCGCTCCCGACCGTCCCCGGCGTCTGCCGCGGCTCCCCGAAGGGCCGCCGCGACCACCAGGGCCGCCACCATGCCCCAAATCCTCACGGCGCCTTCCCGTTGTTGTACTCGTCCACAAAGGCGTTGTAGCCCTCCGGCCCCAGCGCCACCGCGATCTTGCCCAGCAGCGGCGCCAGCAGCAGTTCCACCAGGTCGGCGACATCCAGGGCCGGATCGGCGAAGCTGAAGTCACGCTCCACCCCGTGCTCGAGCTGGAGGCGCATCATCGCCGGCTGCGCCGCGTACAAGTCCCGGTAGTGCGCCTCGAGCATCCGCCGGAACTCACCCCGCTCCGCCGCTCCGAAGGCCCTCACAACCGTCAGCGCATAGCGCGGGGCCGGATCCTCGGCCGCCAGCGACTCCTTGACCCGCCGCCGGTTCGCCTCCGAAAGCCGCGCCAGCCCCGCCTAATCCGCCAGCAGCCGGTAGGCCTTGGCGCGCAAGGCGGCCTCCACGATCACGTCCTCCTCCCAGCCCGCCTGGATGGCGGCCTGGTCGGCCGCGTTCGTGATGCCGGCGGCCGCCAGCCGCCCGGCGACGCCCTCCGCGCCGTTCTTCAGCGCCCACTCCCGGACCGACTCGACCGGCGCCCCACGCACCCCCACCCCCACCGCCGCCACCGCCACCGCCACAGCCACCAATCCCGCAACCTTCTTCATGTCCCTCGTTCCTTCCTGCTTCCTTGAGCGTTGAGCGTTATGCGTTGAGCATTGAGCGTTTGTTCCATCATGCTTCACGCATCACGTTTTACGCCCCTGCACCACACTCAAAAAATCAACATGTCTGGCAAGTTTATCGACATCAAACTCGATAGATGCTATATTCCCCGTCATGGATGATTCACTTAATTGAATTTCCATTCGGCCTAGGTAACGTTTTCTGCATGAGTCTGGCAAGGTTGAAATGAACGACTTAAAAGACAGAATAGTACAACTGACAGACGCTGTTATACCGGAAATCATTGAAATCCGTCACAGAATTCACGATCACCCGGAGATCGCCGGCGAAGAATATGAGACTTCTCGGCTTATCCGCGAGACACTCGCCGATACGCATATCGCGCTTGAAAAGCCGTACATCGGCACAGATGTCGTCGGAATCCTCCAAGGCGGCAAGCCCGGAGACAACGTTACGCTCCGCGCCGACATCGACGCGCTGCCGATAGAGGAGCTTAACAATGCTCCGTATAAGTCGCGCGTGCCGGGAATGATGCATGCCTGCGGACACGACGCACACGCCGCCATTCTGATCGGCGCCGCAAAGGTACTGGACAAGCTTCAAGACGAAATAACCGGTTCCGTCCGCTTCGTGTTCCAGCCGGGCGAGGAGAACCGCGCGCTCGGACGCGAGCTTGTCGCCGCCGGAGCTCTTGATAATCCTCCGCCGAAGGCCGCTTTCGCTCTGCATGTCTCCCCCGGCGAGCTCGGTCACTTTCTGATGTACCGGGGCGAGGCGTTCGCTTTTTGTCAAAACTATACGCTTACTCTGAGCGTCGACCCGGAGTTCCGCTCGCAGATGCCGCTTGCCAAAACTGCGGGATTCCTGAAAAACATGTTCGAATATACCGGCAAGGCAGGTACTGAAAGCCCCATAGCAAAGGACGCCGGAGTCGGGAAAGGCGTCTGGATGCGCTACGGACGTTTCGAGGCTGGTGAGTGCGCCAACATTCACCCGCTTTCGCTCACGCTCCGCGCCAGCATGCGCTACATGACCGACGAAGACGGTGAAAAACTTCGAGCCGCGTTTGAAAAGCACGTGGCCGCGAATGCCGCCGAGAACGGCCTCGTCTGGAAAATCGCATACGGTGAAAAATATCTTCCCGTCATCAACGACGACGCCTGCAACGACCTTGTCCGCGACGTCATTACTGAGAATTTCGGCGCGGACAAAATCCGCGAGTCCGGCGGCTGCGCGCTTAGTAGCGAGGACTTCAGCTATTTCCAGCAGAAATGCCCAGGAGCGTACTTCATCCTTGATACCGGCGACAAAGAGTCCCCGCACGCCCACTACTACAACGTCAACGACGAGGGCCTTCGCTACGGTGTCATCACAATGGTTAACATCGCGCTCAAAGCGGGTACCATGTAGCGATTGAAGGCTCTCTTCGTTATGTCGATGAATATGCTGTGGGCTGGCCTTGTTTATCTTGTTTTCGGGGCACTCCTGCTCGGGGTCTTGGAAGGACTTGCCCTGGCTAGGGTTTTCAACATTCCGCGTAAGCGATGCATCGTGCTGCTTGTGGCGGCCAATTACGTTGTTGCATGG